>CACZEJ010000040.1 GCA_902780115.1 Ruminococcus flavefaciens
TGTCGATTCTTTGATACTGAGGTAAGATCAAGGCTGGTGAAGTAAATGGGGCATTCACTTACTTTAAAAAAGTCGAATTGTAAGAACTGTTATAAATGTATCCGCCACTGTCCTGTGAAATCAATACGTTTTTCGGGCAATCAGGCGCATATAATCAGCGATGAATGTATACTTTGCGGACAGTGCTTTGTAGTCTGTCCCCAGAATGCAAAGGAAATAGCGGACAGCACGGAAAAAGTCAAGGTGCTTCTTATGAGCGGCGCACCTGTTATTGCAAGCATTGCGCCGTCATTCATAGCGAATTATGACGGCTGCGGTATCGAGAATATACGCGCGGCGCTGAAAAAGCTGGGATTCCATGACGCAGAGGAAACGGCTGTGGGAGCGACGATCGTGAAAAACGAGTATGAGCGCCTGCTGCACGAGGAAAAAAGAGATGTGCTCATCTCGTCCTGCTGCCATTCCGTAAATCTGCTGATACAGAAGCATTTCCCGAATCTTATCCCGTATCTTGCAGATGTAATGTCACCTATGCAGGCGCACTGCGCCGATATAAAGCGAAGGTTCCCCGAGGCAAAGACAGTATTTATCGGACCGTGTGTGTCGAAGAAAGATGAAGCCGAGGCTTATGAGGGCATCGTTGATGCTGTACTGACCTTCGAGGAGCTTTCAAACTGGCTGAAGGCTGAGGATATCAGGCTTGAATACGGAACTGTTCCCGAGAATAAGAGCAGGGCAAGATTTTTCCCTACAACAGGCGGCATACTGAAAACTATGTCCTGCAATGAGCCTTATTACACTTATCTTGCCATTGACGGTATCGAAAACTGCATCAATGCTCTCCACGATATAGAGGACGGAAATATCCACAGCTGCTTTATTGAGATGTCTGCCTGTGCAGGGAGCTGCATCGGCGGTCCTGTAATGGAGAAGCATCATAAAAGCCCGATAAAATCCTACAAAGCTGTCTCGGGATATGCGGGAAAAGAAGATTTCGATGTCTGTCAGCCCGAAACATCGCATCTGCACAAGAGCTTTGCGTATATCACGCAGAAGAACAATATCCCCGATGAGAATGAGATAAAGAATATTCTCAGACAGATGGGAAAGACAACTCCCGAACAGGAGCTCAACTGCGGAAGCTGCGGATATAACAGCTGTCGGGAAAAGGCGGTTGCCATATATCAGGGCAAAGCGGAGATATCAATGTGTATGCCTTTCCTGAAAGAAAAAGCCGAGAATTTCTCTGATCTTATTTCAAGAAATACACCTAACGGCATAATCGTCCTCAACGATATGCTCGAAGTTCAGCAGATAAATCAGGCGGCGCAGAATATAGTGAATATACGCCATGCAAACGATATCCTCGGTGAACAGATAGTGCGAATACTTGATCCGATGCCGTTCATCGAGGTACAGAATACGGGAAGCGGTATTTACAATTCAAGGATATATCTTGCGGAATACAACAGGTATGTGGAGCAGACCATTGTGCCTGACAACGGAAGCAATCTTCTGATATGCCTCATGCATGATGTTACTGACGAGGAGACCCAGCGTGAAAAAAAAGAGAATATAACACGCCAGACTATCGAAGTAGCCGATAAAGTCGTTGAGAAGCAGATGAGGATAGTTCAGGAGATAGCTTCTCTTCTTGGAGAGACTGCTGCGGAAACGAAGATAGCACTTTCAAAGCTGAAGGAGTCGATCTCAGATGAATGAGTTGTGTGCCGAAATAGGCTGGAAGAGCATCAACCACTTCGGTGAGCAGCTTTGCGGCGATCATGTTGAGGTGATCGAAAAGCCTGACGGAAGGTCGGTGATAGTACTTGCAGACGGTCTTGGAAGCGGTGTGAAAGCGAGCATTCTTTCTACACTTACTTCAAAGATAATCTCGACTATGATAGCAGAGGGACTGCCCATTGAAGAGTGCGTTGAGACTATTGCGGATACTCTTCCTGTGGATAAGCTTCGAGGGGTTGCTTATTCCACATTTACGATCATAAACTTAAAAAAAGACAATATGGCGGAACTGATACAATACGATAATCCTCATATAATATTGATACGGAACGGGGATACGGTACCGTATCCCGAAACAGAACTGAATATAGGCGGAAAAAAGATATATAACTCCGTTTTACAGATAAGAGAGAATGATGTGTTCATTTCGATGAGCGACGGCTGTCCACATGCAGGCATCGGATCGGCTTTCAATTTTGGCTGGAAGCATGAGGATATAGCAAAATATATGGAAGGACTTGTGTCTGTGGGATATACTGCGAAGACGCTCTCCACGATGCTTGTGGACGAATGCAATCGTCTGTACGGTGAAAAACCCGGTGACGACACTTCGTCATGTGTTGTGAAGATACGAAAACGTGTTCCTATGAATATCCTCTTCGGACCTCCTTCAAACCGTGATGACTGTGACCGTATGATGAGCCTTTTCTTCTCAAAGAGCGGAAAGCATATCATCTGCGGAGGAACGACTTCATCTATCGCCGCAAAATGGCTGGGCAAGCCTATAAAAACAAATCTGGTGTTTACCAGCAAGGACGTTCCTCCTACTGCGGAGATCGAGGGCGTTGACCTTGTTACCGAGGGTGTTATTACCATAAGCAAGGTCATTGAATATGCAGAGGATCACATAAACGAAAACCTGCTCTACGAAGAATGGGAGTACTACAATAACGGTGCTGCGGAGATAAGCCGTATGCTTTTTGAGGAGGCAACGGATATAAACTTCTTTGTGGGAAGAGCAGTCAATCCTGCGCATCAGAATGCAGAGCTGCCGCTGAATTTCAGCATGAAGATGCAGCTTGTACAGCGGCTCAACGAAAGTCTCAAGGCAATGGGAAAACGTATAAAAATAAGCTATTTTTAGGAGAATCTGAAATATGATAAATCACAAGGTACTGCTGTATGCTCTTGAGGTCTCAAGAGAGGGCTCGGTAGTAAAGGCTGCTGAGAAGCTATACGTCAGTCAGCCGAATCTGAGCAAGATGATAATTGCGCTTGAAGAGGAGATAGGAGTGCAGCTCTTCAACAGGACTCCGAAAGGCATGGTGCCTACAAATGACGGAGAGGTGCTGTTCAGATACGCTGAGGATATAAAGCGACAGACCGACCTTATCGAGAGCTACTGCAAGAAGGTCACAAGCAATTCGTTCCGTATGTCAGCTGCGGTCATATGGGCTGATTATATTTCCGAGGCGTTCACCAATTTCCTTGACAGATACAGCGTCGAAAAGAATATCGAATTCAGCTATATCGAAACTGATACGGAAAGCATCATAAACAAGGTGGTCTACAGCGAGTGCCATATGGGAATAATCCGCTGTGACAAGAGATACGAGAACAATTTCCGCAGATTCTTTGAGGTGCATTCTCTCGCAGCCGAGATCTTATGCGAAGCGAGATGTGTGGCTGTATTTGCGGAGGATTCATTCCTTTCCGAGCGTAAAGTCATCACCAATGAAGATCTCGATAATTTTTTTGAGGTGCGTCAGAGCAAGAACTTTGTTCCCGAGATAAGCGAGTCACAGCTTCGCAGCAACAGCGATGCACTTCCCGGAAGGATAATCTATGTTAGTGACGGAATTGCCCAGGCAGAACTTGTATCGCGCAACAGCGGAACATACATGATAATACCGCCGCTCTCGCCGGAAACACTGAAAAAATACAAGCTCGTACAAAGAGATATTGACGGTATGAGCAGAGAGAGTATTGATTATTTCATTCGCAGTGAGAACTATTCTCTTTCAAAAACCGATAATGCTTTTCTTGATGAGCTTATGATATCAAAAAGAAAATATAAACAAGAGGTGCTTTTATGAATAAGATAACGATTATAGGAACAGGCAGCGTTGGTTCGACAATAGCCTACGCACTTTCACTTCTCGGTGTAGCTTCCGAGATAGTGATGATAGACATAAATAACGAGAAGGCTCTCGGTGAAGCCCTTGATATCAGGCAGGGTTCGCCCTTCTGCAATCCGTTTACTGTATATGCGGGCACATACGCAGATGCAGCGGGTTCGGACATAGTTATTATAACATCGGGTATTGCACGGAAGCCCGGTCAGTCCAGACTTGAACTTGCGCAGACAAACGTAAATGTCCTCAAGAGCATAATCCCGGAAATAACAAGATATGCCGGAGAAACAAACTATCTCATAGTAAGCAATCCTGTTGATGTTATGACATATGTGTTCTGTAAATGCTCGGGGATCCCGGATCATAATATTATCGGTTCGGGAACTATACTTGATACTTCGAGACTCCGCACAAGGATATCCGAGTATTATAAGATAAACCAGAAAAATGTTCACGCATATGTTCTCGGCGAGCACGGTGATTCATCATTCATACCGTGGTCAGCTGCAAATATCTCAAATATCCCAATCGAGAAGTTCCATGAGTCCATAAACGGCAAGGAAGCTGTGATGCCTACATTCGACCATAATTCCGTTGAGGAATATGTCCGCAAGTCAGGTGCAAGCGTTATCGAGCGCAAGGGAGCTACATTCTATGCAGTATCGACATCTGTGTGCTACATCTGCAAGTGCCTTCTCACAGGTATCGACACAACAATGACTGTTTCTACAATGCTCCACGGCGAGTACGGACTTAATGACATCTGTCTGAGCATACTTAATATCATAGGCAACAAGGGCGTACAGGGCAAGGTAATGCTGCCCCTCACAGATGACGAGATAAAGCAGCTCCACAACAGCGCCGACTGTGTAAGAAAGGTCATTGACAGCATCAAGTTCTGACCTGTATTAACTGAATGATATAACAGCTATACCATTTTGATTATTCACGGTCATGCGCATATATGATACAATTATAATCAGTTATAGAAAAGCTCGGCAATACTATGTATGCCGAACTGAAAAAATAAATATTAACGGAGTGGAAAATGTATAAGATAGTTTCTAAAAAACGCCTTAATCCGACCGTTACACAGATGGAGATATATGCTCCTATGGTCGCAGCAAAGGCTAAACCGGGACAGTTCATCATACTTCGCGTTGATGAGAACGGCGAACGCATACCGCTTACAGTTGCAGGAACAGCTCCTGAAAACGGTACGGTAAAGATAATCTTCCAGATAGTCGGAAAGACTACAAAAATGCTTGACAGCAAGAACGAGGGCGAGTACATACAGGACTTTGCAGGACCTCTCGGCGTTGCAACACATACTGAGGGCATCAGAAAGGTCTGTATCGTAGGCGGCGGAGTAGGCTGCGCTATCGCAATGCCTGTTGCACAGGAGTTCCACAGACTTGGTGCGGAAGTTACAAGCATCATAGGCTTCAGGAACAAGGATCTGCTCATACTTGAAGACGAGTTCAGAGAATGTTCTGACAGACTTACAGTCATGACAGATGACGGTTCATACGCTCGTCAGGGCAATGTGACTGTTCCGCTGAAGGAGTACCTCGAAGCAGGCGAGAAGTTCGATATGATAATCACTATCGGACCGCTTATAATGATGAAGTTCGTTGTTGCAGCTGCAAAGCCTTTTGATGTGCCTGTAACAGTATCAATGAATCCGATCATGATCGACGGAACAGGTATGTGCGGCGGCTGCCGTCTTACACTGGATCAGGACGGAAAGAAAGTCACAAAATTTGCCTGCGTTGACGGTCCTGACTTCAATGGATACGAAGTGGATTTCGACGAGGCTATGTCAAGAGGCAGAATGTATGCTGAGTATGAGCGTCACGCATATGATAAAGCCTGCAATCTTTTAAAGGGGGTAAACTGAAATGCCAAATATGTCACCTGATAAAAACCCCATGCCTGCACAGGAGCCGCAGGTAAGAGCTCATAATTTCAGCGAGGTAACTCTCGGATATTCAGAGGAAACTGCGATCGACGAAGCAAACCGCTGTCTCGGCTGCAAAAATATGCCGTGTGTATCAGGCTGTCCTGTGAATATACATATCCCTGAATTTATTGCAAAGATAAAGGAAGGCGATTTCGAGGGAGCGTATCAGATAATCAGTCAGACCTCCAGCCTGCCTGCTGTATGCGGAAGAGTCTGTCCGCAGGAAACACAGTGCGAGAGCAAGTGCGTAAGAGGTATCAAGGGAGAGCCTGTCGGTATAGGCAGACTTGAGCGCTTCGTTGCCGACTGGCACAATGCACACGTTGAAAAGACTGATTCGGATATCAAGCCAAACGGTCACAAGGTCGCAGTTGTAGGTTCGGGACCTTCAGGACTTACCTGTGCAGGAGACCTTGCGAAGAAGGGCTACAAGGTAACAGTATATGAAGCTCTGCACACAGCAGGCGGCGTACTTGTTTACGGTATCCCTGAATTCAGACTTCCGAAGTCAATAGTTGCAAAGGAAGTTGATACTCTCAAGTCACTGGGAGTTGATGTAGAGACCAATGTTATCGTCGGTAAAACTCTTACCGTTGACGAGCTTTTCGATATGGGATTTGAGGCAGTATTCATCGGTTCGGGAGCAGGTCTGCCGAACTTTATGGGTATCCCCGGTGAGAGCTGCAAGGGCGTATATTCAGCCAACGAGTTCCTTACAAGAAGCAACCTCATGAAGGCTTATCTTGACGAGCCTGAAACACCTATTATGAAGGGTGGAAATGTAGCAGTTGTCGGCGGCGGAAACGTTGCAATGGACGCTGCAAGAACAGCGGTTCGTCTTGGCGCAGAACACGTATACATAGTTTACCGCCGCTCAATGGAGGAGCTTCCTGCACGTAAGGAAGAGGTCGAACACGCACAGGAAGAGGGCATCGACTTCCGCCTTCTCAATAATCCTGTTGAGATACTCGGATACAACAATCCCGACGATCCGCGTGATCCGAAAAACGGCTTCGTAACAGGCATGAAGTGCATAAAAATGGAGCTTGGCGAGCCTGACGAAAGAGGTCGCCGCAGACCTGTACCTGTTGAGGGAAGCGAGTTCGTACTCGATGTGGATACAGTTGTCATCTCTATCGGTACATCGCCAAATCCGCTCATCAAGAATACTACAGAGGGTCTCGAAGTAAATAACCGCGGCGGTATAATCGTTACCGAGGACGGTCTTACATCACGCAAGGGCGTATATGCAGGCGGCGACGCAGTAACAGGTGCTGCGACCGTAATATCTGCAATGGGCGCAGGCAAGACAGCTGCTAAGGCTATCGACGAATATATTATGAGTAAGGAGAAAGTATGAAAAAGGATTTCGATTTTACAGTAGTTGATAATATCCTTGCAAAGTATCCTGCTGAGGAGCTTTCAACTATCGCTATTTTGCAGGACATACAGGAATACTATCATTATCTCCCCGAGGAGATATTCCCTCACATCGCAAAGGCTATCAACGTAGGCGAAGCTCGTCTTTACGGCGTTGCTACATTCTATGAGAACTTTTCGCTTGATCCTAAGGGAAAGTATGTTATACGCTGCTGTGACGGTACAGCCTGTCACGTAAGAGGTTCACTGCCTATACTTAACAAGCTTCGTGAAGAGCTTGGACTCAGCGAGGAAAAGAAGACAACCGATGACCTTATGTTCACAGTTGAAACTGTATCATGTCTCGGAGCCTGCGGACTTGCACCTGTTCTTACCGTAAATGGCGAGACATACCCTGCAATGACACCTGAAAAGGCTGTTGAACTGCTTAACGAACTCAGAGCAAAGGAGGCTGCTGCAAATGAATAAGCTCAATTCAAGAGAAGAACTCATCGCTCTCAGAGAGGTCTGTAAGAAGGCACTTGACAGCGAAAAGAAAAAGATACTCGTCTGCGGCGGTACAGGCTGTGTTGCAGGCGGTTCACTGAATATTTTCGACAGACTCAAGGAGCTCCTTGAAGCTAAGGGCGTAAACGTAGACGTCGAGCTTGCCGAAGAGCCCCACGGCGATTCTGTAGGCATGAAGAAGAGCGGCTGCCACGGCTTCTGCGAAATGGGACCTCTTGTTCGTATCGAACCACAGGGCTGGCTCTACACAAAGGTTAAGATAGACGACTGTGAAGAGATCATCGAGAAGACTATCATCGGCGGCGAGATGATCGAGCGCCTTGTGTACAAGCAGAACGGCGAGATTTATCCAAAGCAGGAAGAGATACCTTTCTACAAGAAGCAGACCCGTGTCGTTCTTGAATCCTGCGGACATATCAACGCATCATCTATCCGTGAATATATCGCACTCGGCGGCTATACAGCACTTGAAAAGTGCCTCTTTGAAGTAACTTCCGAGGACATTATCAACGAAGTATCCGAGTCCAACCTCAGAGGACGCGGCGGCGGCGGTTTCGGCGCAGGCAGAAAGTGGGCTTCATGTGCAAAGCAGAAGGAAACTCCGAAGTACATCGTCTGTAACGGTGATGAGGGCGATCCCGGTGCATTTATGGACCGTTCCATCATGGAAGGCGACCCCCACAGACTTCTCGAAGGTATGATGATAGCAGGTATAGCTATCGGCTCATCTGAGGGATATATCTATGTACGTGCAGAGTATCCGCTTGCAGTAGAGCGTCTCAGAACTGCTATCGCACAGGCTGAGGAGCTGGGAATACTCGGTGATGATATACTTGGTTCTGGAAAGAGCTTCCATGTACATATCAACCGCGGTGCAGGCGCATTCGTATGCGGCGAAGGTTCAGCACTTACAGCATCTATCGAGGGCAAGAGAGGTATGCCTCGTGTAAAGCCTCCGCGTACAGTTGAGCACGGTCTTTTTGACAAGCCGACAAACCTCAACAACGTTGAGACTTACGCAAACGTACCTATGATAATTAACAAGGGCGCAGCATGGTACAAGGCTATCGGACCCGAGAACAGCCCGGGAACAAAGGCTTTCGCTCTTACAGGTACTATCAAGAATACAGGACTTATCGAAGTTCCTATGGGAACAACTCTCCGTGAAGTTATTTTTGACATCGGCGGCGGTATGAAGGGTGATGCAAAGTTCAAGGCTGTACAGATCGGCGGACCTTCGGGCGGCTGTCTTACTGAGAAGGAGCTTGACGTTCCGCTTGATTTCGATTCACTCAAGAGTGTCGGCGCAATGATAGGTTCAGGCGGACTTGTTGTAATGGACGACAAGACCTGTATGGTGGAGATCGCACGTTTCTTCATGAACTTCACACAGAACGAATCCTGCGGTAAGTGTGTTCCGTGCCGTGAGGGTACAAAGCGTATGCTGGAGATACTCGAGCGTATCACAGCAGGCAACGGTCAGGACGGAGATATCGAGCTTCTTGAAGAGCTGGCAGATACTATTTCAAATACAGCTCTCTGCGGACTTGGCAAGACCGCTCCTTCACCTGTTATCTCAACTATCAAGAACTTCCGCGAGGAGTATGAAGCTCATATCTATGAGAAGCGCTGTCCTGCTGGAGCTTGCAGCAAGCTGAAGCGCTACGTTATCGACCCTGAGAAGTGCAAGGGCTGTTCAAAGTGTGCAAGAAACTGTCCTGTAAACGCTATCGACGGCAAGATAAAGACTCCATATGTAATAGATCAGGATAAGTGTATCAAGTGCGGCGCTTGTATCAGCAACTGTTCATTCGGCGCAGTCAAGGAGGAGGCATAATATGCAGTTAGATAATTTTATTGAGATAGACGGCAAACTTGTCAAGATAGAAGGGGAGAGAAACCTTCTTGAAGTTATCAGCAAGAGCGGCATAAAGCTTCCTGTATTCTGCTATCACTCAGATCTTTCTATCTACGGTGCCTGTCGTATGTGTATGGTCGAGGACGAGAAGGGCAGAATGATGGCTGCCTGTTCAACAGTTCCACGCGGCGGCATGATAATAAAGACTAATACAGCAAGACTTCGCAAGTACCGCAAGGGCATACTTGAACTCCTGCTTGCAAGCCACTGCCGTGACTGTACGACCTGTGAAAACAGCGGTAAATGTACATTACAGGAGCTTGCAGTTCAGTTCGGCATAACAAATGTACGTTTCAACAATGATAAGACCAATAAGGTCATCGACGATTCATCACCGAGTATCATTCGTGATTCCAGCAAATGTATCCTTTGCGGCGACTGTGTACGTGAATGCAACGAGGTACAGAAGGTGGGCGCTATCGACTTCGCTCACAGAGGTTCAAACGCTACTATCAGTACAGCTTTCAACAAGCCTATCGCTGACTCTCTCTGTGTAAACTGCGGTCAGTGTGCAGCTCACTGTCCTACAGGAGCTATCATAGTACGTGATGATTCATCAAAGGTTCTCGACATGATAGATGATCCTGAGGTATTCGTTACCTGCGAGATCGCACCTGCTGTACGTGTAGGTATCGGCAAGGAGCTTGGTCTCGAGCTCGGCGATAATACTATGGGCAAGATCACAGCTGTACTTCACCGCATCGGCGTTGACAAGGTATTTGATACTGCTACAGGTGCAGACCTTACAGTTATCGAAGAAGCAGGCGAGTTCGTTGAGAGAGTGCAGAACGGCGGAACACTTCCGCTGCTTACATCATGCTGTCCTGCATGGGTAAGCTATGTTGAGAAGAAGTATCCTGAAATGCTCCCGAATATCTCAACCTGCCGTTCACCTATGAGTATGTTCTCGGCAGTAGTCAAGGAGTACTACAAGGATAAGCTCCCTGAGGGCAAGACAAAGCACTATCATTTTGCACTTATGCCTTGTACTGCAAAGAAATTCGAGGCTAAGCGCGATGAGTTCGAGGGTGTTACAAACGACGTTATCACAACCCAGGAGCTTATAAAGATCATCAAGGAATCAGGCATCATGTTCAACGAGATCGAGCCTGAATCAGTTGATATGCCATTCGGTACAGCATCAGGTGCAGGCGTTATTTTCGGAGTTACAGGCGGCGTAACAGAGGCTGTTCTCAGAAAGGTTGCCAACGATAATTCGAGAAAAGCTCTTGCACAGATCGAATATGTCGGAGTAAGAGGTATGGAGGACGTAAAGGAAGCTGTTATACCATTCGGCGACCGTGAGCTTCATATCGCTGTTGTCAGCGGTCTTGCAAACGCAAGCAAGCTTATTGAAGGCGTAAAGAAAGGCGAGCTGAACTATGACCTTATCGAGGTAATGGCTTGCCGCGGCGGCTGCATCAGCGGTGCAGGTCAGCCGTACATCTCTCACAGACACCGTGAAAAGCGCGGAGAAGGACTATATCGTTCTGATAGAGAGAGCTCTGTTAAGTGTTCACAGGATAACCGTATCCTTGGAGACCTCTACGATTTCGTCATGAAGGACAAGATACACGAGCTTCTTCATGTCAATTATGTGAAATAAAAAATTTTCATTTACTTGATTGCCATATAAATTTATCGCACAGTTGCATAACTGTGCGATATTTTTTTCGGTTAATGGTGTGAATTTATCATGGTAAGGAGCGGAAGAGTTTGAGTATATTTGTAAACAACATCAATGACTTCCATTTTATCAAGTCAGAACGTGCCGTAAATCAGCGGCTGCAATTGATGCGGTTTATAACTGATAATAAAAAAGCAGTATATTGAGCTGTATTGACTTTATTATTTTATAATCATATAATTATAGTAGGAATTGTTGATACTTTGATCTATACTTTATAACGGTTTTGGCGAAAGGAGAAATGAAAATTG
>CACZEJ010000041.1 GCA_902780115.1 Ruminococcus flavefaciens
TCGGAATACTTACCAGCGGCGGTGACTGCCCAGGTCTTAACGCCACTATCCGTGGCGTAGCAAAAGCCTGCTATGAACGTTTCGGCGAGGACAATGTTGAGATAGTCGGCATCTCAAACGGCTATTACGGACTCATCAATAACCTCTGCAAGGATATGTCTCCGTCCTCATTTTCAGGCATACTCACTCAGGGCGGTACTATATTCGGTACAAAGCGTCAGCCATTCAAGATGATGCAGGTCATCGGCGAGGACAACGTTGACAAGGTAAAAAATATGAAGGAGACATACAAGAAGCAGAAGCTGGACTGTCTCCTCACTCTCGGCGGAAACGGCACTCACAAGACCTCAAAGCTTCTTGCAGACGAGGGTCTCAACGTTATCGGTCTGCCTAAGACTATCGACAACGACATCTACGGCACAGATGTTACTTTCGGCTTCCATACCGCTGTTGACATCGCTACGGACGTTCTCGACCGCCTTCACACAACAGCTGCAAGCCACTCGCGCGTTCTTCTCTGCGAGATAATGGGCAATAAGGCAGGCTGGCTCACTCTCAATGCAGGTATCGCAGGCGGTGCTGACGTTATCATTATCCCCGAGATACCTTACGATATCGACAAGGTCTGCGACGCTGTTATGGCAAGAAGTGCCAGCGGCAAGACCTTCTCCATCGTTGCAGTTGCAGAAGGTGCTTTCGATATCAACGAAGCGCAAATGAAGAAGAAGGAACGTGCAAAAAAACGTTCCGAGGCAGGCATACTCACAGCTACAAGCCGCATAGCTGCACAGATACAGGCAAATACAGGTCTTGAAGCCCGCGTATGCGTCCCCGGACATATGCTCAGAGGCGGCGCTCCGAGCGCTTACGACCGCGTACTTTCAACACAGTTCGGCGTTCATGCTGCATACCTCATCGCAAAGGAGCGCTACGGCAGAACTGTCGCAAAAATAGGCAACAAGATCACCTCAAACAAGCTTGAAGATATTGCTGGCAAGACGAAATTTGTCGATGTCGAGGATCACATCGTCATCGCAGCCCGTGATATCGGCGTTTCGTTCGGTGACTGATCCCAAGGCAGACCCCATGGTCTGCCTTTTCAATTAAGTATACCTATAGTTATATATACAATATAAAATACTAATATTATAAATTGATATATCATTTATTACGCCCTATATTATGCCTTTATCAGGCATTATGAACTGATTAAATATTATGAAAATCAAGTTTTTTTCAAAAAACTATTCCCAAACCGCAACAAATGTGCTATAATTACTATATATCTGTTCAGGAGGTATTTAAATGTCAGAAATGGAACTTTACAACCTTTGGTGTGAAAATGCCAAGGAAGACCCCGATCTTCAGGCAGAACTTGCTAAGATCAAGGACGACAGCGACGCAATAAACGATAGATTTTATCGTGATCTCGAATTCGGTACAGGCGGTCTCAGAGGTGTTATCGGCGCAGGCACCAACCGCATGAATATATATACTGTAAGACGCGCTACTCAGGGATTTGCAGACTACCTCAATCAGGAGTACAAGAACCCAAGTGTTGCGATCTCTTACGACAGCCGTATCAAGAGCGATGTTTTCTCAAAGGCAGCAGCCGAGGTACTCGCGGCTAACGGCATCAAGGTACACATTTACAATCAGCTCATGCCTACACCATGCCTTTCATGGGCAGTACGCGCTCTCAAGTGCCAGGGCGGTATCATGGTAACTGCAAGCCACAACCCTGCCAAGTACAACGGATACAAGGTCTATGGCGAGGACGGCTGCCAGATCACTCTCAGAGGAGCTGAGATAATTCTCGAAAAGATCAATTCACTTAATATATTCAACGATGTTAAGTCCTCAGACTTTGAAGCAGAGTTAGCCAAGGGCAACATCTCTTACATCAGCAATGACGTTATCGAGGACTTCTACAAGCACGTTCTTGCAGAGGGCATCAACACCGACCTCTGTGCAAGCAGCGGACTCAAAGTTGTTTATACTCCTCTCAACGGTACAGGCAACAAGCCTGTTCGTGAGATACTCAAGCGTATCGGCATCACTGATGTTACAGTAGTTAAAGAGCAGGAAAATCCTGATGGCCACTTCTCCACCTGTCCTTATCCGAACCCTGAGATCCGTGAGGCTCTTCAGGTAGGTCTGAGATACTGTGACGAGGTAAAGCCTGACCTCCTTCTCGCTACCGATCCAGACTGTGACCGTGTAGGTATCGCAGTTCCCGACGGCAAGGGCGGCTATGCACTGTTCTCAGGCAACGAAGTCGGCGCAATGCTTCTCGAATACATCTGCGATCAGCGTATCAAGAAGGGCACAATGCCTAAGGATCCTATCGCTGTAAAGACTATCGTAACTACAGACATCGTAAATCTCATCGGCAAGGAGTACGGCGTTGAGATAATCGACGTTCTCACAGGCTTCAAGTTCATCGGCGAGCAGATCGGCTTCCTTGAAGCTAAGGGCGAGGAGAACCGCTATGTATTCGGCTTTGAAGAGAGCTATGGCTACCTCTCGGGCGGCTACGTAAGAGACAAGGACGCAGTTGACGCTTCAATGCTTATCTGCGAAATGGCTGCATACTACCGTACAAAGGGCATCACACTCATTCAGGCTCGTGAGAATATGTACAAGAAGTACGGTATGTTCCTCCAGACACTCTACAGCTTCGAGTTCGAGGGTGCAAGCGGCATGAAGCATATGGACGACATCATGACAGAGCTTCGCCAGAATCACCCGACAACTATCGGCGGCTTAAAGGTCGAGCGTTTCGAGGACTACAAGGCAAGCACCTCCAAGAATATCGCTACAGGCGAAGTCAAGGAGCTCACACTTCCTAAGTCAAACGTACTTGCATTCTATCTCGAGGGCGGCTGCAAGGCAATCGTTCGTCCTTCGGGTACAGAGCCAAAGATAAAAACTTACCTTACTGCCAAAGCTCCTACTCGCGAGGAAGCAGAGGCTATCGAGCAGAAGATCTACGCAGACTTCACTCAGAGCATGAAATAAGTTTTTCGAGGGCGAACTTCGGTTCGCCCTTTACTGTGGCATTCGGAGACATCAAATGACAAAAATAACATTTTTATCAGGTGAAGTATTATTCACTGCAATATGGTTCGGAATACGCATTTTCACCTGCATGCGCCGAAAGAAATTCGATCTAAAGCAGGAACTCCTGCTTCTTCTGATGTATATAAACCTTGCAGTTATCATAAGAATGACATTCTATCCATATGAAAAAATAAACGGACATATACAGCCTCTTCTCTTTGATCCCGAAAGAATCTTCCCATTCAAGATCAATCTGATCCCATTCGTACATATAACCGAATACGATTCAACACATGATACTCTTCTCAATATATTCGGAAATGTCGGAATGTTTGTCCCAAGCGGCATTGTACTGCCGATCATCTATAAAAAACTCAATACCTTCATAAAGGTCACTGCTGTCGGAGCCTTGATCTCGCTCTCGATAGAAATACTTCAGCTCCCATTTTTCACAAGAACAAGCGATATAGATGATCTTATTCTCAATACTCTCGGCTGTGTGATCGGTTATCTGATCTATTCAGCTGTAAAAAAGATCATATATGCACTAAGAAACAGCATTGTGCATCACACTAAAAAAGGAGATATATAATGAAATTAAAAAAGAACGGATTCTATACTCTGCTCATTTTCATCGTCGGAGCCTGTCTCGGCGCACTGGTATTCATGGGCATCTTCGGCAGAGCTATCCTTATGCCGTCCAATACGAGCTGGATTTTCGCTCACCCTGATGACTCAACACAGCATTACCTCGGCTGGGTCTTCTACAGAAACACCCCATGGACATTCCCCATATGTATGACCGACGGACTGAGTTCAGACGGAATGGTGTCATGTATGTACACCGATTCCATACCGCTGTTTGCTATTTTCTTCAAGATACTCTCCCCTCTCCTTCCCGAAACTTTTCAGTATTACGGCATCTGGGGCGTATTTTGCTTTGCGCTTAACGGCGGATTCGGAGCACTCCTCCTCAGCCGTATAAAAAATAACATCATCTTCACGTCACTGGGTTCATTTTTCTATACTATTTTCTTCCCCAGCATTACACGTATCACTCATCATAACTCCCTTGGAGCTATCTGGCTGATCATGATAGCGATAATACTCACACTTGATCACGACCGCAAGTACAAGCACGGTTTCACTCCCGTTGTACTCTGGACACTTGCCTGCGTATCGGCTACTCTCATACATATATACTTCATACCGATGCTCTATTTCGGAATGATGGGCTATATGATACTCGTTGTGTTCAAGGACAAGAAATACCTTCGCGCAGCTTCTGTTTTCATCTCTTCAACTGTATTCTCAATTCTCAGCCTTTACGTCATAGGCGCATTTGAGGGCAACAGCAGCTATGCCGACGGCGGTTACGGCTTCTATTCCGCAAACATAAACACCTTCTTCAACAGCATGGGACGCTCAAAGTATATTCGTATGCTCAATACTACTCCCGGTCAGTACGAGGGCTACGGCTACCTCGGATTAGGTATGCTGGTATGCTGTTTCCTTGGCATAATCATCATATTCACAAGGCTTGAAAAGAAGAACGGCTCGGTTCTCAGGAACGCTGCCGCCTACATAAAAAAGTACCGCATCGAGTTTATCGCTTTCGGCGCTGTATTCATCGCAAGCTTCCTGTGGGCACTGAGCACGACTGTCGCTTACAACCAGAATGTCGTATTCAGCATCACTCTCCCCGACTTCTTTATCAGAAAGCTCTCTATCTTCCGCGCAACAGGCAGATTCGTATGGCTGCCATGTCTCATCATAATGACAACGGCAATGTGGCTCGTCACAAAGCTGAGCAAAAAATCCGCTGCCGCTGCACTGACGATATGCGTATGGCTCCAGGGAATGGACGTAAGAAACTTCCGCACAGAGCTCCATGACGAGTACGCATATATCCATATCGTTCCCGAGAATATCACAGCCGAAGAATGGGATGAACTCTCCGAGGGAGTGAAGGAAGTCGCATTCGTTCCCCTTGATCCTGATTTCAGAGCCTACAAGCAGCTCTATTTCGAGGTCGCAAATCTTGCATCAAAGAAGGGCATCAAGCTCAGCAGCTTCTACCTTGCACGTTCCGACAACGACTCTATCGCCCGTTACGCAGATGAGCAGTACAAGCTCCTTACCTCAGGAAACGGCAGAAAGGACGTGCTCTACTCCTTCTTCAAGGAAGAAGATATACCTAAAAATTTGAAGAACTTCAAGATATACAGAACAGGCGAATTCATATTCGGTAAAGTTAAATAAAAAAAATATCATTCAAGGTGTTGACACGGTCGTGCCAATATGATATAATTAATTACTGTAATGTACATTCGGCACTACTGTCTAAAGGAACTGATGGGCTGCTCGATTTACAATAATAAATCGAAAGAGGTGACAATCGTGAAAGAGGGAATCCATCCTGAGTTTAAGAAGACCACAATTACTTGCCACTGCGGTAATGTGATCGAGACTATGTCTACAAAGGAAAACATCAAGGTTGAAATCTGCTCAAAGTGCCATCCGTTCTATACTGGTAAGCAGAAGCTTGTTGATACAGGCGGACGTGTTGACAGATTCAAGAAGCGTTTCAATATGGACAAGTAAGTCACAAGCCCCGTCATTGACGGGGCTTTTCGTCAATAAGGTTAATTTATTATGAACTATTTCACTATTTCCGCCAATGCAAAGGCTTCCTTCATAGAAAAGCGCTCCGAATTCATCGGATATATCTCCCCCGTCAAAACCAATGACGAGGCGGTTGCTTTCATCAATTCTATCAAAGCCGAACACCGCAAGGCTAAACACAATGTCTACGCATATATCCTCCGCGAGGACAATATTTCCCGATATTCCGACGACGGAGAGCCGCAGGGCACAGCAGGCGTTCCCGTGCTCGATGTGCTTAAAAAACGCGGACTTACCGATGTTTGCGTAGTTGTGACCCGCTATTTCGGCGGTATCCTTCTCGGCGGCGGCGGACTTGTAAGAGCTTACTCCCATGCAGCTTCTCTCGCCTGCGATGCCGCACATATCATGAATATGTGTATGTGCCACCGCCTGAAAATAACGGCTGATTACGGTATGTACGGCAAGATATCATATCTTCTGCCCAATTACGAGACTATCACCGTTAATTCAGACTTCGGCAGCGATGTTACTCTTGAGGTGCTTGTTCTGTCAGAAAAGCTCGATGCACTGCAAAAGGAACTTGTCGAGGTCACGAACGGTTCTGTCGATATCATCGACTGCGGCGAGCTTTTTGAAGATTTTTCCTCAGTAAAAAAAATCCCCGAATAAAAAAAAGGGTTTTTTGTATCGTTTTAGTATAAGTATATGTAAGGAATTTTACGCTATGTGTTGAAATTATATTTCTGCAAGGGGGAGATCGTATGACAGTACGCGAACAGATCGAAATAAGCGAGGTAGGCATACTCAGCAAGTACGCCTGCACCAGCGTCGATGATGTCGGCACTAAACGTGAACGCTACGAGGACAAGTGCCCTTACCGCACCGAGTTTCAGCGCGACCGCGACCGCATACTCCACTGCAACTCCTTCCGCAGACTTAAACGTAAAACACAGGTATTCCTTTCCCCCGTCGGCGACCACTACAGGACACGTCTTACACATACCCTTGAAGTCGCGCAGATCGCTCGTACTATATCAAGAGGTATGCGTCTGAACGAAGACCTTACCGAAGCTATTGCCCTCGGTCATGATCTTGGACATTCCCCTTTCGGTCACTGCGGTGAAAAAACTCTCAACGAGATCTGCCCCCACGGCTTCAAACACTATGAACAAAGTGTCCGCGTCGTGGAAGTTCTTGAAAAAAAAGGCGCGGGTCTCAACCTTACCCATGCCGTGCGAAACGGCATTCTTTGTCACACGAACATGACCGCCGATACACGGGAAGGCAATATCGTCCGTCTCGCTGATACCATAGCCTACATAAATCACGATATTGAGGATTCTATCCGCGCAGGCATACTCAGTCCCGGGGATCTGCCGCGCGACTGTGTAAGGATACTCGGCAAAACAAAAACTCAGAGGATCACCACCCTCATCGCCTCAATCATCGAGCACGGTGCGGTGGATATCGACTTTGCTCCTGATATTCGCAAAGCTCACGATGATCTTAAACAGTTCATGTTCGACAAGGTATACACCAATCCTGCCGCAAAACAGGAAGAATCAAAGGCGGAGCTTCTCGTCAAAAAGCTGTACTCCTACTTCATTGAGAACAGCAGCAGGCTCCCTGATGAGTACCGCAGCATCATGAAGCAGTCAGACCCTGACCGCGCAGTCTGTGACTATATCTCAGGCATGAGCGACGAATACGCCGTTGACCTGTATACCGACCTCTTCGTACCGAAATTCTGGAAGTGAGTGATAGTATGCCTCAGAACGATGAATTTCTCTACGCTTTGCGAAACGCAAATCCTATCGAAACAGTCATGGGCGGCTATGTGAATCTCACAAGGCGCGGACGCAATTACGTCTGCTCATGTCCTTTCCATTCCGAAAGAACTCCCTCCTGCACCATTTTTACCGATACTCAGAACTTCTACTGTTTCGGCTGCGGCGCTGGCGGAGATGTTATAACCTTCGTAATGAAGATCGAGAACCTTACCTTCCCCGAAGCCGTTAAGCTCCTTGCTCAGCGCTCGGGTATGGAAGTTCCGTCTTTCGGCAGCAGGGACGAGAGCTACGCTAAACGCAAGACCCGTATCTATGAGATGAACCGTATTGCCGCCAATTTCTACTATACAAACCTCATCAAAGGTAACGACAAAACAGGTCTGAAATATTTTGCAGACCGAAAACTCTCTCCGCAGACGATAAAAAAATACGGTCTCGGCTATGCTTCCGATTCATGGAACCAGCTCACCGATCTGCTGCGCTCAAAGGGCTATTCAGACGATGAAATGGCTGATGCGTGGCTGGCAGGACATAAAAACGGACGTACATTCGATATGTTCCGCAAGAGAGTCATGTTCCCTATCGTCGATCTCCGCGGCAATATCATCGGCTTCGGAGGACGAGTTCTTGACGATTCTCAGCCCAAATACCTCAATACGGGAAAAACTCCCGTGTTTGACAAAGGCTCGAATCTGTTCTCCATGAACTTCGCAAAGAATTCAAATGCCAAAAGGCTTATCCTCTGCGAGGGATATATGGACGTTATCGCCGTAAATCAGGCAGGCTTCGACAATGTGGTCGCCACTCTCGGAACTGCCATAACTCCCGACCAGGCGCGGCTCATAAGCCATTACGCCGAGGAGGTCATCGTAGCCTATGACAGCGACGGCGCAGGTCAGAAGGCTACACAAAAAGCTATCAACCACTTCGCCGACGTTGGTCTGCGCACCAAGATAATACATATGGAAGGTGCCAAAGACCCTGATGAATTCATAAAAAAATTCGGACGCGACCGCTTTCGTATGCTGCTCGACGGCTCAAACGACGCTAACGACTTCATGCTCGACAAGTGTGAGGAAGGTCTTGACCTTTCCACGGATATCGGCCGTGTGGAGCTGCTCAAGCGCACATCAAAGGTGCTCGCAGGTATAGAATCTCCATTGGAGCGAGAAGTCTACATCTCTCGCACGTCTAAGAAGTGTGACATACCCGTGCAGGTGCTCAAAACACATATCGACAGCCTGCTCCGCAAGAACAGCCGCAGCGCCAAAAATAACGAATGGCGCAGCATCAAGGCTAAAACTACCTACATACGTGACGACATCAACCCCGACGCAGTTTCCAATAAGAAGGAGGCTCGTGCCGAGGAGACCATCATCAGCTACCTGCTCATGCGCCCTCAGGAGTTTGAGGACGTTGAGAAGCTCGCTCCGCCTGAGTGCTTTGTTACCGCTTTCCATAAAAAAGTATACACGGCACTGCTCGAAAGACTCAGAAATTCCGATAAATTCTCTATTTCTCAGCTTTCAGATGAATTTTCCACCGATGAAGTGGGAAGAATAAGCGGAATGGCTGCCAGAAACCGCGATATCGCCGTGACACGCGATGTTGTGGCAGACTGCGCAGAGGTGCTGAAGAACAACAGACCTGCTTCAAACGGAGAACTCAGCAACGATGAGCTGCTGGAGCTCTTCCGTTCAAAGAATAAATAGGAGGATCATTAAAATTATGGAAAAGAAAAATACCATCGAAGCTCTGATCGAACAGGGCAAAGCCAACGGCAAGCTCACTACCAAGGAGATAACCGATGCTCTGGAGGAGCTTGATTTCGATGTCGATCAGATCAATACCTTCTATGACAACTGCGAAAATCTCAATATCGAGATCGTTGAGGATATGAACCTCGATGCAGACCTCAGGATCGGTCTCGACTCAAATATGACAGATGACCTCGAAATGGCTCTCTCTACCGAGGGTATCGCCATCGACGACCCCGTAAAGATCTATCTCAAGGAGATCGGCAGAGTTCCGCTCCTTACCACAGAGGAAGAGATCGAGCTCGCACAGAGAATGGCTAAGGGCGATCCTTACGCTAAGAAGCGCCTCTCCGAAGCTAACCTCCGTCTTGTCGTATCTATCGCTAAGAAGTACGTCGGCAGAGGTATGCAGTTTCTCGACCTTATCCAGGAAGGCAACCTCGGTCTTATCAAGGCTGTTGAAAAGTTCGATTACACTAAGGGATTCAAGTTCTCCACATACGCTACATGGTGGATTCGTCAGGCTATCACCCGTGCTATCGCCGACCAGGCAAGAACTATCCGTATCCCTGTTCATATGGTAGAGACCATTACCAAGGTTAAGAAGGTCTCCAGCCAGCTTCTCCACGAAAACGGCCACGACCCAAGCCCCGAGGAGATCGCTGACAAGCTCTGTATGCCCGTTGACAAGGTTCGTGAGATCATGCGTGTAGCTCAGGATCCTGTTTCCCTCGAAACTCCTATCGGTGAGGAGGAAGACAGCCACCTCGGTGACTTCATTCCTGACGATGACGCTCCTGCTCCTGCAGAAGCAGCTTCCCATACACTCCTGAAGGAACAGCTCAACGAGGTGCTCTCCACCCTCACAGACCGCGAAGCAAAGGTGCTCAAGCTCCGTTTCGGTCTTGAAGACGGAAAGTCACGTACCCTCGAAGAAGTAGGTCAGCGTTTTGACGTTACCCGTGAGCGTATCCGCCAGATAGAGGCAAAAGCCCTCAGAAAACTCCGTCACCCGAGCAGAAGCAAAAAGGTCAAGGATTTCCTTGACTGATACTGATACAGTTATTTCCCAAGCCGCCATAAAAGGCGGCTTTTTTATTGACTTTTCAGCACGAATGTAGTATAATTAATATGTATAAAATGTACGTTATCACGGTCGCCTGCTGACCGTCCAAATGCAGGTACACACACGATGCGCAAGGCTTTTTTGCGCTATCTATGCTGTAAACGGAGTGATCATGAGTATATTTGATTTTAGTCAGAATCCTCCCGCGCTAAGCCATGACTGGCAGGTTTTTCAGCAGTTTGTCGGCAATATAGGTTCGTTCACCTACATTGCAAAGGAAAAGGCTGCATACCTCGATCAGGTCGCCTGTCATCTGCTCGGCTGCCCGAGTGAAAGAATAAATGAATTTGAGTTCTTTAACCTCCTCGAGAAGATCTCCAAAAATCCCGTGGAGGGTCAGAAGCATATCTATAAATTTACCGACGGGAGCGTTTC
Source organism: Ruminococcus flavefaciens (assembly GCA_902780115.1). Classification (GTDB taxonomy): domain Bacteria; phylum Bacillota; class Clostridia; order Oscillospirales; family Ruminococcaceae; genus Ruminococcus; species Ruminococcus flavefaciens_Y. The sequence goes on from CACZEJ010000041.1 coordinate 10,740, forward strand.
CCGTTTCATAAAAATGAACATCTACGAGAGCAGCGATGAGTGGCTGGGCTTCGTTCAGGACTTTACCCGTCAGATATCCGACTTCAACGACCGTCAGGCTTTCGTCGAGTACGACCCTGTTACAAGGCTCCCGTCTTATCCTTCATTCTCTCAGAAGATCAAGAAGATCCTTCCCGATGTTCAGCAGGCTTGCCTTGCAACTATCTATATCAACGGCATCGACAAGCTGGGCTCATACCTCACGGTTGACAATACCAACAGCTGTATCACCTCTGTTGCAGAAGCTCTCAAAAGCTTTTCCAGCGATACCCTCATAATAGGTTCAAAGTCCAATTATGAGATTTGCGTCTTCTTCCGCGACTGCGACAAGATGAACATATACAATATCCTCAACAGCATGGACGAGGCTGTACAGAACTGTGTCCTCACCGATGACTTCGGCGAGATCATTGATATTTCCGACAAGAGCCGCATCAGCCTTTCTATAGGCTGCGCTTCCTATCCTGAGGAAGCCTCGGATTTCAATATGCTGGTGAATTATTCCGAGTTCGCTCTCTTTGAGGCAAGATCTGATAAGAGAGCCGTTATCAACTGGTTCTCGGAGGAAAACTACGTCCGCGAAAAGGATTCGTACCGAAATGCACAGACCTTTTCACGTATCGTTCAGGAAAATCTCCTGACCTATTATCTCCAGCCTATCGTCGAAACACAGACAGGTGAGATCGTCGCTTACGAGGCTCTTATGCGCACTACGGGTGACATAAAAATGGCTCCCAAGCAGATACTGAAGATCG
>CACZEJ010000042.1 GCA_902780115.1 Ruminococcus flavefaciens
GCTGATAGATTACGGCTATGCGCTGGAGTTTTACGGCGATCTTGACCGCGAGCTGTTCAATCCTGAGGTCGGTTCATGCTATGTTGAGCGTGAATATCCCGACGTAAACTTTGTTATTGATCTGATACACACGGCAAAAGGTGTCGCTGTAATGGCACACCCCGCTCAGTACAATAACATCGAGCTGCTGGAAGAGCTTGCTAAAAAAGGCAAGATCGACGGCGTTGAGGTAGGACATTTCTCAGCTGATGAGAGCACCCGCAGGGAGCTTTCGGCAATTGCCGAAAAGTATGGTCTTATCGAAACAGGCGGCTCAGATTTCCACGGACTTTACAATAAAGTCCCCACTCATCTTGGCAGTGAAACAACAACAAAGGAAAATCTTGACAAGATACTCAAGCTTGCAGCAAGTATGAAGTAAGAGGTGTAAAATGAGTTTAAAGCTTATTCCCACAGCATTGTTTTCAGGTCTGTTTCTGTTGTTCCTGATGCCTGCTGCAGTCGGGATAATTAATCTCGGCAACTGCGCGGGAATGGCGTTATCGCTGTCACTTGCGGCGATATGCCTTTTCCGTGAAAGATTTGCAGCCTTTATAGGCAGATGTTGGGAAAAGCCCATAGGAAAGGCAGTATTGCTGCTTCTGGGAATAGGACTCATTCTTTGTGCTGCGCTGGCTGTGATGATTAGTGTATCTATGGTCAGGGCAGCAAAAGATCCGCCAAAAGATGAAAATACCACAGTGATCGTCCTCGGCTGCAAGGTTAGGGACGGCGCACCGAGCCTGATGCTCTGCCGCAGATTGCAGGCAGCTTACGGCTACCTTTCGGAACATGAAAGCGTAAACGTAGTTGTCTCGGGCGGACAGGGCAGCGACGAGGCGATCAGTGAGGCAGAATGTATGAAGGAATGGCTCGTGGGAAAGGGAATTTCCCCTGAGCGTATATATATGGAAGACCGTTCCGTGAATACGGAAGAAAATCTTCGTTTTTCGCAGCAGATTATCAAAGATGAAGGGCTGCCCGAAAAGGCAACGCTGATAACAGACAGCTTTCATCAGCTTCGAGCGAAAATGCTTGCAGAAAAGCTGGGTATGGAGACTTACAGCATCTCAGGACATACCGCATGGTATATCCTCCCCACATATTGGGTACGGGAATGGTTCGGAGTCGTTTACTACAGGCTTTTCGGATAAGGAGAAAACAGTGAAATGGGTGATAAAGCATATCCACAGCGGTATGTATGCAGTCTCACCGCGCTTTTTCGTCTATAATAAAAGGTTTTCACGCCGATTCAATTCAAAGAATCAGGCTGAGACATATATGACATCATCAGGTTTTGACAGAAAAAAATTCACAACTGAAGTACTTCATGAAGAGACCATGGAGACTGAGGGAGACACTTTTAATAGTATATAGTAAAGGAATGGTAATCGTGAAAATTAGTTTTTCAACACTTGCTTGTCCCGAGTGGTCGTGGACAGACATTTACTCAATGGCAAAGGATTTCAAGTTCGACGGAATTGAGATCAGAGGTCTTGGTAATGAGATATTTTCAGTCAAGGCACAACCCTTTACAGAAGCACAGCTACCTAATACTATCAAAAAGCTAAAGTCTCTAGGTCTTGAAATCCCATGTCTTTCATCAGGCGCTTGTTTAAAGTTCAAGGACAAGTATCAGGCAGCAGAAGACGAGGTAAGAGCATATGCTCAGCTCGCAAACAAGCTCGGTACATCTTACATAAGAGTACTTGCCGATCTCTGTCCTGAGCCAACTGATGATATCGACGATGAGTATATCATCGAAGCATTGAAAAAGCTCGCACCTATCGCAGAGGAATACAATGTTACTCTCCTCGTTGAGACAAACGGCGTGTACTCCGATACCGCACGTCTTGCAAAGGTGCTTGATTCTGTAAAGAGCCGCAAGGTCGCAGCACTCTGGGATATGCATCACCCATATCGTTTCAATAACGAGTCTCCCGAGACAACTGTTGCAAACCTGGGCGAATACATAAAATATACCCACATCAAGGACAGCGTTATGCGTGAGGACGGTACAGTAGAGTACCGTATCATGGGCACAGGTGATATCCCTGTAAAGGATATGATAGCAGCTCTTGATACTATCAACTATAACGGCTATGTATCGCTTGAATGGGTAAAGCGCTGGGCAAACGAACTCAGCAGTGCAGGTGTGGTAATACCTCAGTATGCAGAGTATATGGCACCGTACAGAAAGTCCCACAAGCACTCTCTCCAGACAAATATGAGAGGTGACGGACAGTATCCGTGGCCTAAGGAGCGTATACTCAACTATACCTTCCCTGACATACTTGACCGTATCTGTGAGCAGTTCCCGAATCAGTATGCATTCCGCTATACTGAGCTTGATTATACAAGAACATATCCCGAGTTCCGCGACGACGTTGACAATTTTGCACGTTCACTGCTGGCAATGGGCGTAAAGAAGGGCGACCACGTTGCAATATGGGCAACGAACGTACCTCAGTGGTATATCACTTTCTGGGCTACCACAAAGATCGGTGCAGTACTTGTTACCATGAATACAGAATACCGTATCCACGAGGCTGAGTACCTTTTAAAACAGTCCGATACAATGACTCTCGTTATGATAGACGGTATCAAGAATATCAACTATGTTGATATCATCAAGGAGCTCTGTCCCGAGCTTGAGACCTGCGAACCTGGTAAGCTCAATTCCGCAAAGCTTCCTTACCTCAAGAACATCATAACCGTTGATTCAAAGAACAGCGGCTGCTTTACATGGGAAGAAGCTGTCGAGCTTTCAAAGAATGTTCCTTACAGCGAGGTAGAGCGCGTAAGAAAGACTATAGATATCCACGACGTTGCAAATATGCAGTACACTTCGGGTACAACAGGCTTCCCGAAGGGCGTAATGCTCACACACTATAACGTAGTAAACAACGGTAAGGCTATCGGCGACTGCATGGATCTTTCCACAGCCGACCGCATGATGATACAGGTGCCCATGTTCCACTGCTTCGGAATGGTGCTTGCGATGACAGCTTCCGTTACACACGGTGTAACAATGTCGCCTATCACACGTTTCTCACCAAGAAAGGGTCTTGCCTGCATAAATCAGGAGAAGATAACCTGCTTCCACGGTGTTCCGACGATGTTTATCGCAATGCTGGGACACAAGGACTTTGCTCAGACAGACTTCTCATATATGAGAACAGGTATCATGGCAGGCTCTCCGTGTCCGATAAAGACAATGGAAGAAGTTGTCGAGAAGATGCACATGAGCGAGATATGTATAACATACGGTCAGACAGAGGCATCGCCTGCAACAACTATGAGCAAGACCACAGATACTCTCGAGCAGCGTGTTAATACCGTCGGCGGTCCTATCTTCGGAGTTGAGTGCCGCATCGTAGACCCTGAGACAAACCAGGAAGTGCCTGATGATACAGACGGTGAGTTCGTAGCAAGAGGCTACAATATCATGAAGGGCTACTACAAGATGCCCGAGGCAACAGCTGCTGCTATCGACAGCGAGGGCTGGCTCCATACAGGAGACCTTGCAAGAAGACGTTCTGAGGACGGCTACTTCAAGATAACAGGACGTATCAAGGATATGATAATCCGCGGCGGTGAGAATATCTATCCTAAGGAGATCGAGGACTTCCTCTATACATATCCAAAGGTAAAGGACGTTCAGGTCATCGGTGTGCCTGATGAGGATTACGGCGAAGAGATAATGGCTTGTATCGTTCTCAAGGAAGGCGAAACAGCAACAGAGAAGGAAATAAAGGAATTCTGCCTTGCAAGAATGGCAAAGCACAAGTGTCCTAAGTATATAGACTTTGTTGACGGTTTCCCGATGAATGCTGCCGGAAAGATCCTTAAATATAAGATGAGAGAACAGGCTGTAGAAAAGCTCAAACTCCACAAGGCAGACAGTATAGTAACAGCATAAATATTGAAGCCCATACATTGTATGGGCTTTCATTTTTCATTGGATATCTGATACAAAGAATTTTATTCTTATATGCGGAAACATATGATATGTGCGGCGAAATCCCGATTTTTTGCGCGAATATAAATAATAATAGATTATTTTGGCATATGTTGCTATATTACATATTATATGTTATAATATATCTATATTTTTATTGAGAGGTGTGCCAAATGAAACTAAAAAGACTTTTTGCCGTCCTGTCCGCGATCGTAATGACAGCATCATATGTGCCGTCAACAGTTTATGCAGAATCAGGACGTTATATAATAAACAGAGGCATCGAAAAAAAGGGAGCATCTGTCCCTGCGCAGACAGGCTGTGTGTCTATGCCTGTTCTCAGGAAGGTCGCAGGCGGTGATAGTGCAGAGCTTGCACCGTCGGCAGCGTATACTCCCATAAAGTCATATACAACCGTAGGAGCCGCTGACCACAAGGCTCTGCCGGCATCATTTGATATATGTAAAGTATACGGTTCGACACCGATAAAATCACAGGGTATGTATGGAACGTGCTGGGCTCATTCGGCTATAGAAAGCGCCCAGACGAGTCTTTTGTCGTCAGACCCGTTCATAGACCTTTCGGAGCTCCACACTTCATATTTTACGTATTACGGTGAAGATCAGCTAAAAATCGACAGCGATGACACTTACGGCATACTTGCTGAGGGCGGAACAGCGAGAATGGTCGCAAATCTGTGGTCTCAGTGGATCGGACCCGTGAATGAGTCAAAGCTTCCGTACTCGGCGGTGGACTTTTTTGACAAAAGCTCTGAGATCGAATCAATGCGGAGACAGCATGATTATATTCTCCGCAATGCATACAGTCTGGATTATGACGAAACACGAAGCAATTTTGATGAGATAAATTCACTTATAAAGGAGTTCGTGTATAATGGCAGAGGTGTAAGCTTATCCTTTATGTCTGACAAGATATTCGCCTGGAGCAGCGAATACAGTTCCTCATATACCAAGAGGCTGCCGCGTTTTGCTAACCATGCCGTAACGATAGTAGGCTGGGACGATGATTTTTCGGCACGTAACTTCAATAGAACTCCCGAGGGCAACGGTGCATGGCTCTGCAAGAACAGCTGGGGAACAGATGACGGCGAAAACGGCTATATGTGGCTCTCATATTATGACAAGTCTATAGGCGACCTTACAGTTTTTGAGCTTGATGATGCAGATGAACACAGCATACTGTATCAGCATGACAGCTTTATCCCGATACAGACACTGTCAGCCTATGAATCTCCTGATACCAATGGACCTTCTTATATGGCAGACATATACAGCGGTACCGAGAAGTCGGAGATAAGTGCAATAGGCACGTATATATACAATGCAGGTACAGAGTACGAGATAACTGTGTATACCGACCTGAGGGACGAGCTTATACCAACTTCTGGAAAGCCTTCGCACACCACCAAGGGAAAGATCGACCTGACAGGATTTGTAACGATCGACCTTGATGAACCTGTGCTGTATTCGGGTGAAGGAAAGTTCAGCGTAGTAGTCAAATTGTACTGTCCCGATACGCCGTTTGTACTGCCTGTTGAGAGCAGCCTTTACGCCGAGAGCGCTGACGGTGAGATAAAGGATATCAGTACATTTGCCACACAGAGCCAGATATCGGAGTTCACAGCCAAGGGCGAGAGCTTCATAAGTTCTGACGGCAGCGAGTGGACAGATGTTTGCACAGAAGATGTAACTTATACCGAAGAAGAAAAGATCAGCCTGAAGGAATCCTTTATAAATCAGCTTTACGAAGGCCTTGAGGAAGACGATACAGAGTATCTCGAAGCAGCAGCAGAACAGGAAAAGGAATACGAAAAGATATTCGCAATGGGCGATATAAAGACATCATTCGGAAATGTTACCCTCAAGGCGTATGGCGATCCTGTCGGCAAGGTGAGATACTCACATCATGCAGGCGAAGTTCCGCTGAATGAAAAGGTGGAGCTGTCATATGCGGGAAGCGGTGAAGGCATAAGCTATACCATAGACGGAAGCAATGACGCAGCCGCATATGAGGAGCCGATAGGAATTTCATCGGCAGTGACCATAACGGCAGAACTTTTGCGCGGAGGTATAGTTTCCTCTGTGAAATCGAGCAGGAGTTTTCAACCAAAAACGGCTGAGATAAACTGGATAGGCTATTCCACAAATGGAAAAGCGATCACTGACAGCCTTGCTTATGCTGAACGGACAGCTAAGAACGAGTACAGGATCACAGTTCCTTATGATACCGATAAGCTTGCTATTCTCACAGGCACTACATATGATATCAAGTACGGCGGCAATTCATACAGCGGCGGCACATGGATAGAGAATATCCCTTTGAACTTCTCTAATAAAACCATAGAGCTGAAGCTGAGCGGAGAGAATGTGCTTGACGGTACAGTAAAACTCACTGTAGAGAGAAATCTTGTAAAATTCGATATGAAAAACGGAACAATGAGCGCATCTCTGGTGGATAAAGTCACTGCACCTGACGGTACTGAGCTTACTATGGGAGCAAATGTGCTGGAATATGCAGGAAAGGAACTGAAAGCTGTCAAGGACGGCAAGGAAATAACCGTAAAAGTTCCTGAACGCGCAGATATCTCAGACCTGAAAATAGATTACAGGAACGAAGTGCTCGGCGGTTTCAGCCGCGAGGACATTGATGCTCTGGTCATAGCTGTCGGAGAAACAGATGATTCGGAATTTATCTCAGCCACACGAAGAGTAGTAAGAGGAGAAGATATTGCCCCTGAGCTTAATGACGTTTTCTTTATAAGCGTGATCCCGTCAGAGAGCATCAGACTAAGAGTAAAGGCTACCTCTGATAAGTTTGCAAGCGAGACCGTCAGATATGATATCCCCGATATACCCGCGGAGACCCCCGATGTTGCGAAGATCGTCGGCAAAGATGCGACGCACTTCATGATAGAAGGTGCTGACAACTGCGAGATGGGCTATGATAGCTATGTGCCTGATATAGTGCTTGAAGAAACGGCAGAAAAGTATAGTTACAGCGTAGATGAGCTGGTTGGCATAATAGCAAGATCAAACAGTCTTGATGCTGATAAAGCTGTCAGCCTGCTGGGTACAGACTTCAAGAGCAGCTTTGCATTAGAGTACGGCAGGGGATTCTTTGTGAGATATCCTGCAACCGATACTCAGTTTGCTTCCAGGGCCGTATATGTATCGCGTAAGTATGCTATGGGAGATGTTACAAGGGACGGGCTGGTAGACTCGGTGGACGCATCTATCGTGCTGAAGCACTATGCATTGACCTCTACCGATAAAGCAGGAGTGCTTGACGAAGAACAGCAGCTCCTTGCAGATATGAACGGAAACAGCATGGTAGAGGCTCTTGACGCATCGGCAATACTGGTACTTTATGCGCAGAGAGCAGTAGAAAAATAAAGCAAGAACAAGCGTTCTGCAAAACTGCTAAAAAGTGTACAATAGAATGGCAGATATTTGTATCTGTTAGGCAATAGGTATAAAAGAACTACTGCTGTTTGGGTAATAAGTGTAAAAAACGGTTTTACCGTTTTGTAACTTTTTGTTTTGATGGTAGCTATTTGTGTGATTATTGCTAAAAAAACAGTGTTGAAAATGTACACCACGCCCAAAAAAGATTAAGGAACGATACAAAATATTGACTTTAACCGCAAAATACGGTATATTTGTAAATGCAAAAGCAATTGTTGCACAGTCTCGGCTGTGCTGACTGACAGTGTAAGCTATCGGGCATAATGACAAAAGCTGATGAAGTACATTCACAGCTGATGCCGCTCAGGTAAAATACATCGGCAGCCAAAAAGACATTGCCTGCAAAAAATAAAACAAGACGCAAGTCATTGTTACAGCTTTTATGAACAGAAGCAAGGGAACGCATGACGGTCGCAGGACATGAGCGGTGAGCACAATCATCGAAAAGTTTAAAACCGCAATGTTACCCGCATTAACTATTATTCAAGAATATTATACACGGAAATGTATAATATACATATTTAAGGAGGAAAAATCTCATGAACACACTTAAGAGAACATTAGCTTTAGTGGCTACTCTTGCAATGACAGCAACAGCATTTGCTAGCTGCGGCAAGGAAGAAGAGAAGAAGGACGATAACAACGCAGAGACTACAACAGCTGCACAGCAGGAGACAGAGGCTCCTGAAGAGACAACAGCTGAGCCTGATAACGACGGCACAATTGATCCTTCTGTAAAGACAGGCGGCAAGGAATTCACAGTTGTTGCTTGGAATGCAGACGACGTTCCTTACCTCATCGCACAGTGGAAGGGTCTTAGCTACGACACAATCGTACAGGATCTCGCTGACGGCAAGGTTGAAGGCGTAAACGCAAACATCCTCAACGTACAGGGTGGTCAGGCTTCTGAGAAGTACGACCAGCTCTTCAATGATGGTTCAGATATCGACGTTTACCTCGTAGAGGCAGACTGGGCACTCAAGTATATCAACGATGACAGCAAGACACTTGCACTCAGCAAGCTCGGTCTTGGCGACAAGGACTTCGCTAACATCTACAGCTACACAGACGAAGTTGGTAAGGATTCCAACGGCGTTCGTAAGGGTGTTTCATGGCAGGCTGCAGCAGGCGGATTCGCTTACAGAGCTGACCTCGCTGAGGAGTACCTCGGAGTTAAGACACCTGAAGAGATGCAGGCTAAGATCGACAACTGGGATCTCTTTGTAGATGCTGCAAAGACAATCTCTGAAAAGACAAGCGGCGGTGTTGCTCTTGCTGATACACTCGGTGGTCTCTGGCAGGCATTTGCTTGCGGACGTACACAGCCATGGGTTGTTGATAACAAGCTCGTTATCGACGATTCTTGCAAGGAGTTCGCTGATACAGTTAAGGCTCTTTGGGACTGCGGCGGCGTAACAAAGAATACACAGTGGACAGATGAGTGGACAGCTGCTGGCGTAAGCGGCAAGTGCATGGGTTACTTCGTATCTACATGGGGCTTCGGCGGATTCTTCCTCGATGCTGTTGGCGGCGAAGGCGGCGAGCAGTACGGCAAGTGGAACGTATGCCAGGGACCAACTCCATTCTACTGGGGCGGTACTTGGATGGTTGTTAACCCAGGTACTGATAACGGTGAAGAGGCTCGTGACTTCATCCTCTCAGCTACATCTGATGAGAAGCAGATGTCTGAATACGCAAAGGCTAAGCCTGAGTATGTAAACAACTCTAAGGTTATGGACGACCTTATCTCAAGCAACACAGTATTCAACGAGAAGATCTCCGGCAACTTCAAGGACGGTCAGAACTACTTCGCTGAGCTTGCTAAGAACGCTAAGGAAATCGACTTCGGTGGACTTATCACTCCTTATGATGCTTCTATCAAGGGTGCATTCTCTAACGCTATAAAGGATGAGTTCCTCGACGGCGGCAAGTCATTTGACGATGCTATGGAAACATTCAAGGACAAGGTTGCTGAATCTGTACCTGATCTCGAGTGGGATGACTAATTTATAATAGTCTGACTATTACAATGTAATAAATATACCTACGGAGTACTTATGTATTCCGTAGGTGTATATTTATTTATACTATTCTTCCGAGAGGGTGTGTGTTATGGCATCAGGTGCGCAGCGACGCATAAAATCAATTAGCTATGCTAAGTATGGCTATATGTTTATATTGCCATTTTTTCTTGTTTATTTCTTTTTCCAATTATGGCCGTTGATTAACACCTTTATTTTAAGTTTCCACGGCAACGGTAAATCTGTTGAACAGTGGGTCGGACTTCAGAATTATAAGGACATATTATTTGGCGGTTCACGTAAAGTTCGAGTTATTCATGAGAGCTTCTTTGAGTGCTTCAAGAATACCCTTATCCTTTGGATAGGTAACTTTATCCCTCAGCTTGCTCTCTCACTTTCACTGGCTGTTTGGTTTACAGAAGCACAGTTAAAGATCCCGGGAAAGGGCTTCTTTAAGGTTGTAATGTACCTTCCAAACATCATCACAGCTGCTTCAGTAGCTGTACTCTTCCTTCAGCTCTGCGGTCAGTCCGAGACAAACCCGGGCGCTATCAACTATATGTTGTATAAGATGGGTATCGTAACTAAGGACTCCGCTTCGGGTCTGTACGATTCGGTCCCACTGGTTGAAGGTGTATGGCAATCAAGAATTGTCGTAATGTTTATCCAGACATGGATGTGGTTCGGTAATACAATGATCATGCTCATGTCAGGTATCCAGGGTATCAACCCGTCACTGTTTGAGGCTGCAAGTATCGACGGTGCAAGCTCAGGACAGGTATTCAGAAAGATCACACTTCCGCTTCTTACACCTATCATGGCATATACTCTTATCACTTCCATGATCGGTGGTCTCCAGATGTTCGATATTCCTTTCCTTTACACAAAGACAGGAAACGTAAAGGATCATCTCAAGACCATGGCTGTAATGATCTTCCAGTATTTCCATGCACAGGCTGACGAAAATAAGATGGGATACGCAGGTGCTGTATCTGTACTTCTGTTCTTCATAACTCTTATCCTCGGTCTTATCGCATTCTACATGACTCGTGATAAGGATGAGATCGCTAAGAAGAAACAGCGCAAAAAGATCGCTCAGCAGGCAAAAAGGGAAAGTAAGCAGTTCGGAGGTATCAGCATATGAGTGATAACATGAAATCTGTTTATGGAAAGGCAAAGGATAATTACTCATTCAAGATCAAGATGAAGTCAACTATCCTTGTTGTCTGGTTCGTTATACTGACTATCATATGTCTGCTTCCTATCTATATCCTTATTATCAATGCTACACGTACACATACGGATATAGCAAACGGACTCAGCTTCGTTCCGGGCGGAAATATCGGAAATAACTTCCACAAGATATTCTCTGACCCTACATTCAAGCTTTCTTATAATGCATTACACGGTTATAAGAACAGCTTGTTCATTACTTGCTGCTCAACATTCCTTACTGTATTCTTCTCAGCTCTTACTGCTTACGGAATACACGTATATGACTTTAAGATCAAGGAGCTTTCTTATTCAGTTATCCTCCTTGTAATGATGGTACCTATGCAGGTAACATCTGCCGGTTTCGTACAGTTCATGTCAGACCTCAAACTGACAAATACATACTGGCCTCTTATCATTCCATCACTTGCAGCTCCTGCGGTCGTATACTTCATGCGTTCTTACATGAAGTCATCATTCCCGCTTGAAATCGTTGAAGCTGCACGTATCGACGGATGCAGCGAGTTCAGAACATTCGTATCTATCGCAATTCCTATGATGAAGCCGGCTATAGCTGTACAGGCTATCTTCGCATTCATCGCAAGCTGGAACAACTTCTATACACCTAACATGATCCTCATCAATGTTAAGCTTGATAAGAAGACACTTCCTATGATGGTATCTGCCCTTCAGTCATCAGATAAGTTCAATGACTACGGCGCTATCTACCTTGCAATTGCGCTTTCTATCATTCCTATCATCATTGCATATGTTGCACTTTCAAGATTTATCATTGCTG
>CACZEJ010000043.1 GCA_902780115.1 Ruminococcus flavefaciens
GAATTAAAAAACAGTCCGGTGGACTGTTTTTTAAGAGGGAACGCCTTGCAAGAGAAGGCGTTCCCTAATGAAATTGGGGTTTATTGACAGACTGAAAGGGGCGCAGATGCGCCCCTTTACTCTTTTATGTGTATTTCCGCAACTAAACGGCTAAGAAAGATGCTGTAAGTTGAAATAGGGAAGAAAAAGCTGTATAATAAAGCCCTTAGCTATGAGCCGTCAGCCATTAGCTAAAAGTGTTCGCTAACGCTCACATTATTTTAATTATTCGCCGAAGGCGGCACATTGGCTAATAACTAACGGCTAAAGGCTAATGGCTGAGTTCTATGATAATTATAAATGAAGAAAAATCTTCCCTAATTTAATTATTATTAGGCTTTGTTAATCTTCAACAAATAAAATATGAGAATGATTATCAAATTGCCGTATTTCAAGAATCTCTCACTTTTATATTGACAAGGCGCAGTTACAGGACTATAATATAATATGAAATTGATAATCGTTTTCATATTATATTGTGAGGTGCTCTATGGATAACAAAAAGATCCCTGTAATTCTGATAACCGGCTACCTTGGTTCGGGTAAAACTACCCTTATGCAGAATCTCCTCAAGCAGGAGCAGCGCAAGATAGCTCTTATAGTAAACGATATGGGCAGCGTTAATATTGATGCTGCACTCCTTAACAAAAACCGCGACCGTATCTCTTCCGTTGAAATGGTAGAGCTTCAGAACGGCTGCATATGCTGCACTCTGCGCGACGAATTTATCGCCGAGATAGAGCGCATTTCAAAGCTTCCCGACATCGAAGCTGTTTTCGTTGAAGCTTCTGGCATCAGCGAACCCTCCAACATTGCGGCTTCGTTCATCATCTACGAAGAGGACAATCCCGACACTAATGTATACCTCAGCTCAGTGGTATCCGTTGTGGACTGCGACAGAATTTACCGCGAATTTATGCGTGAGCTCAGCATGGAAAACGACACCGAGGAGGGCGACATCATCAACCTCATCATAGACCAGATCGAGTTCTGCAACCTGATACTCCTCAACAAGACCGACCTTCTCAACGATGAGCAGATCGAGGAAGTTACAAAGGCTATCCGCGATATCCAGTCCGAAGCTGAGATAATTCCATGCCAGAACAGCGAGATAGACCCCGACAAGATACTCCACGGCAAGGAATTCGACTACCATGAGGTTCTTGCTTCATCATCAATACAGCGAGCTCTCAACACTAACGAGCCAAACGATAAAGAAGCCTGCATGGACGAATACGGCATAACCTCTTTCGTGTACGAGGAAAAGCGTCCATTTGACCGCGACAAATTCATGGATCTCGTTGACCAGTACCCAAAGGAACTCATACGCACAAAGGGCTACGTATGGTTTGCAGACGACGATGTACATATCCAGCTCTTTGAGCAGGCAGGACGTAACGCAAGTGTTACCGAGCTCAACGAGTGGCTTGCATCGTGTCCACAGGAGGAGCTCGACGTAATGTTCTCAAATTATCCCGACCTTAAAGATGACTGGGACGAACAGTACGGCGACCGCATAAATCAGCTCGTCTTTATAGGTAAGGGCTACAAAAAAGCTGATATCCTCGCAAAGCTTGAAAGCTGCCTTGTAACTGCTTAATGACAAATTGAATACTCTCCAAAGAAACACCGCACAGTGTAAGCGTGATACTCATATAGAGACTTTACATGGAATTATCGGGGGACACCTTTCTGAGGAAAGGTTTTCCTCAATATCTCACGTAAAAACTTCTGTATAAGCACCATGCTTAATACTGTACGGTGTTTTGCTTTATTGGATAATATACTCACGTTGAATTTCTTGCATATATGCTCAGCATCACCGACGCATCAACGGAGTCCATATGCTCGTCACCTGTAACGTCGGACTTAGCCCTCTGGCTCGTACTCAGAACGTATCCCTGATTTGCAGATACCGATGCATAGTCTTTAAGCGTCAGTGAAGCATCGACGGAATCAATTTTGCCGTCACTGTTCACATCACCGAAAGCCTTAGTATAGAAAGCTTCGGGATACGGATCGTTAACACCGAGGAAGACCTGAGTCCAGTAAAGTGTGCCGTTTTTTTCGGCAACGCCCACGCCAAGATACTTAAAAGAAGAACTAAGTATATTTTTCCTGTGATCGGTTGAATTCATCCAACTGTTCACAACAGCCTGCGGCGAGCCTTGTCCGTAGGCAATATTCTCACCTATAGCATTATATCTTATATTGAGATCAGTAATGATCGAAAAGGCTTCTCTGCCGTCAGGACGAGTATGCGACCAGGTCTGAGTTGTTTCTTTTACGCGCATATTAGCAGCTTTACTCAGTCTCGGGAACATCATAAGTTCAGGAAGCCCGACTTTAGCGCGTTCCTGATTAACGAGCTTTATGACCTCAACGGAATAAAGTATCAGGTCGGTACCATTATACTGTGCTCCTACAGATTCATGTTGGGTAACAAGTTCAGTCGAGACCGCATTGATGTCAGAAACAGAAACGGACGAAAAAGCCATCACGACCGCTCCTAATAATGCTGCTATTTTCTTCATAATATAACCTCCAATACGGAAAGAGAATAAACTGATGCAAATGAGAGACCCATTTTTATAATTATAGCACATTCCATAATACAAAGTCAACGGATATACATTGATTGGTTATTTTTGCATAAAAAAGTATTTGTCGACACGACACAATAAACAAAAAGGCTGTACCAATTGTACAGCCTTTTGATATTAGATCTTTCAGTATAATTACTTGATCTCGATTGTAGCGCCAGCCTCTTCAAACTTAGCCTTGAGCTCGTTAGCCTCAGCCTCAGAAACGCCTTCCTTGATAGCCTTAGGAGCAGACTCAACTACTTCCTTAGCCTCCTTAAGGCCAAGACCGAGAACTTCCTTAGCAACCTTGATAACAGCCATCTTAGCGTCACCAAATGAAGCAAGAACTACGTCGAACTCTGTCTTAGCAGCAGCACCAGCAGCAGCACCGCCTGCAGCAGGAGCAGCAGCGATAGCAGCTGTTACACCGAATTCCTCCTGGATAGCGTCAACAAGCTCAGAAAGCTCGAGAACGGAAAGAGTCTTGATATCTTCAACAAATTTTGTGATCTTCTCAGAAGCCATGATAATAATCTCCTTTTTAATAATATTTGCCCGAATACAGGGCTGTTAAATTTAAGCTGCGGAACAAATATCCGCGTGTGTGGTTTGAAAGACTAAGCAGCGATCAAGCAGCTTCTTCTTCCTTCTTCTTGTCTGCAACAGCGTTGAGAGTAGCAGCCAGCTTCTGGAGTGGTCCCTGAAGAGAACCAACGAGCTGAGCAAGAAGGGTATCCTTTGAAGGGATCTTGGAAAGAGCAACAACTCCAGCCTGATCGTAGATCTCACCCTCAATGTAACCTGCCTTGAGATTGAACTTCTCATCGCCAGCCTTCTCAGCGAACTTACCAAGGATTCTTGCAGGAGCAGTCTGATCGTCGTTTGAAACAGCGAGAGCAGTTGTTCCGTTGAGAGCCTCTTCAAAGCCCTCGATACCGCATTCCTTGAAAGCACGGAGAAGCAGTGTGTTCTTCTCTACGAAGTAATTAACGCCAGCCTCACGAAGCTCCTTTCTGAGCTTAGTATCCTCCTCAACGGTGATACCCTTGTAATCAACGAGAACGCCTGATACGGAATTCTTGATGATCTCGGTGAGCTTCTCGACCTTAGCCTTTTTTGCTTCGAGTACAGCATTGCTTGGCATAGTGTGTATTCACCTCCGAATGTATTTTATCGTATTCAGAGAGCAATAAAAAAGCCCATTCCGACAGCGCAGAATGGACAATGATAATTCTATCAATTGCTATTCCTCGGCGGGACTTACTGAGCATATGCTCTGCCAGCTGTCTTTAGAATACGATGCTGCTTTAACAGCTTGATTATTATACCACATTATTTTCCTTTTGTCAAGCCTTTTCCGCAAAATAAATAATTCAACATTTTTCCGTCAATTTCACGCAAAAGCTGTATAAAACAAATCAAAAGCAGTACATATATTGACATTTATGCGCACTATAGCTGATTCGCATATTTTATCACAATTCTATCACATAGTGCACTTAAAATTGTACGAGTTGTAAATTTGAAAGAAGGTTATACAAATGAGAAATCATTTAATGAAAGCAACTGCTCTTGCCTTCGCAGTATGTATGAGCGCAGCATCTCTCTCAAGCTGCGGCAGAACAGAGATCGATGCCAGCAAATATGTCACTGTAGATATTGACGGCATCGATACAAAGGGCACTGCATCTGCTCATATTGGTCTTGACGAATTAGTAGCAGACAACCTTGAAGCGTTCGAGCTGTCTGATTCAAGCAATCTCCTTGCATTTGCAAATGTCGAGGAAAAAGTGAACAAGTACCTTAAAGGCTCACTATCCAAGGAAACCGACCTTTCCAACGGTGACGCTGTTACATTCAAGTGGGACAAGAAAAACGCAGAGAAGCTTGAAGAAAAGTACAAGATAAAACTCAAGCTCAACGACAAGAAGATAAAGGTAACTGACCTCAAAGTTGCTGAAGAATTTGATCCTTTCGAGCACCTTACCATATCCTACGACGGTATCGCTCCTAACGCTAAGGCTGTACTTTCTGCTAAGGAACTCCCTGTAAGCGGTATGAGCTTCACTTGCGATACTAAGGATCACCTCTCAAACGGCGATACTATCACTGTTAAGTTCGGCGAAGCTGACTGCGAGCAGAAGTGCTTCGATCAGGGCTACAAACCAACTGCAACTGAAAAGACCTACACTGTAGAGGGCGTTTCCAGCTACGTACAGAAGCTTGAAGATATCCCTGAGGACGCTATGAAGAAAATGGACGAACACGCTCAGGACACATTCAAAGCTTACGTTGCATCTAAGTGGGCTGACTCAGAAACATTCAAGAAAATGGAACTTATCGGCAACTATATGCTTACTCCTAAGGATAGTTCCATAAGCACATTAACTTCCAACAATGTATACTTCATTTACAAGATGACTGCCGAGAATATGCCAAACAAGGATTCCGACGAATCAACAAAGCAAGAGTTTACATATTACTACTACACAGGTTATAAGAACATCGTTATCCTGGATGACGGTACTTGCTCATTTGATTTAAATACCATTGAAAAGCCTGAGGGTTCAGCGTTTTTCGGTACACCATCAGGTGAAGCTTTCACCGTTGGTAATTACTATTATAAGGGTTACAAAGACCTGGATTCTATGTTCAACAAGCTTGTTACAGCTAATATCGACAAGTACAAGTACGAAAGCACTGTAAAAGAATAATAAAAGCAAAGCTGCTCTCATATGAGGGCAGTTTTTTGACAAAATTCCCGAGATAAAATTTGTAAGAACGTTGACACCCTATTGCAAATATGTTATAATGTATTTGTTGTTTATTTTCTAAAAACAACAAATATTTTTAACGGAGGTTTTTATTATGAAATCCAACAAGAAACGCATCTCAACTATCGCTCTCTCTGCCGCAATGATGTTCAGCGCTGTAGTAGCACCAACCGCATTAAACTCCGCAGGTCTTATAAAGGCAAGCTCTTTTGTTAACGAGTTAGACGCAAATGCTGCTTATGCAACAAATGTTGTTTACACAGTTAACGTTTCGAGCGGTGTAAATGTCCGTTCATCACGCAGCACTGCTAACAACGGCAACATCAGAGGAACTGCTGCATACGGCGTAGACTGCATCATCACATCAGTTGTCGGCTCATGGGGCTACACATCACGCATCAGATGCACAAACGGCTTCAAGGCAGGCTGGATATATCTTCCAAACCTCAAGCAGGGCTGGCCATGCAAGATCACAGCAAGCTCACTTCGTTTACGTAAGAATCCAGGCTCTACAGCTTCATCAAACACAGTTCTTACATCTATCCCACGCAACCAGATAGTTGTTATCACAGGCTCAAAGAAGTATGCTAACAGCGTATGGCTCAAAACAACATACAACGGAAAGACAGGCTGGATATGCTTCTACGATAAGAATGGTCAGTACGCGATCGGCGTATCCGATAACGGTACAGAATTCTGATTTTTTCTCAATAAAAATAGCTGCTCTCACTCGATGGCAGCTTTTTTTATGGCAAATATCAAAAGGGCACATAACTGTGCCCTTTATCTTCATATTACAATTCAGCTCACTTCTTGAGAGCAGCCTTAACTGTCTTAGCGATGTTCTCAGCTGAAAGACCGAACTCCTTGAGGAGGTCAACAGCAGGACCCGAGTGACCGAACTCGTCGTTCACGCCGATCTTGATAACGGGAACAGGACAGCATTCTGTAACAGCTTCTGCAACAGCTGAGCCAAGACCGCCGATGATGCTGTGCTCCTCAGCAGTTACAATGAGACCTGTCTCCTTAGCGCACTTGCAGATAAGCTCCTTATCGAGAGGCTTTATCGTGTGGATATTAACAACTCTTGCTGAGATGCCCTCAGCTTCGAGAGCCTTAGCAGCTTCAACAGCTTCGTTGACCATAAGACCTGTTGCAACGATAGTAACGTCCTTACCGTCCTTCATAACAACGCCCTTGCCAAGCTCGAACTTGTAGCTTGCAGCGTCGTTGATAACAGGAACAGCAAGTCTGCCGAAACGCATATATACAGGACCGTTGAAGTCGAGAGCAGCCTTTACAGCAGCCTTTGCTTCAACATCATCACAAGGATTGATGATAGTCATACCGGGGATAGTTCTCATAAGAGCGATATCCTCGTTGCACTGATGTGTAGCGCCGTCCTCACCAACTGAGATACCTGCGTGTGTAGCGCCGATCTTTACGTTGAGGTGTGGGTAGCCGATAGAGTTTCTTACTATCTCAAATGCTCTGCCTGCTGCGAACATTGCGAATGTGCTTGCGAAAGGTATTTTGCCGCAAGCTGCAAGACCGGCTGCAACGCCCATCATGTTAGCCTCTGCGATACCGCAGTCGAAGAAACGGTCAGGATAAGCCTTCTTGAAGATACCTGTCTTTGTTGCAGCAGCAAGGTCTGCATCGAGAACTACTAAGTCCTTATATTCCTCGGCTAACTCCTTGAGAGCCTCGCCGTAGCTTTCTCTGGTAGCCTTCTTGATTACATCTGCCATGATAATTAGTCCTCCAATTCCTTTAACTGCGCATTAAGCTCTGACATAGCCTGCTCGTACTGTTCCTTGTTAGGAGCTGTACCGTGCCAGCCTACCTGATTTTCCATGAATGAAACGCCCTTGCCCTTTGTAGACTTCTGAATGATAGCAACAGGCTTGTCCTTAACGGACTCAGCTTCTGTGAAAGCTCTGTCGATATCGTCGAAATCGTGAGCGTCCATAGTGATAACGTGCCAGCCGAATGCTGCGAACTTGTCTGTGATAGGCTCAGGTGAGCATACCTCAGTAATAGGACCGTCTATCTGGAGACCATTATTATCAACGATAGCAATGAGGTTAGTGAGCTTCTTGTGAGCAGCGAACATAGCTGCCTCCCAAACCTGACCTTCCTCGATCTCGCCGTCGCCGAGAACTGTATATACCTTATATGACTTTCCGTCGATCTTTCCTGCAAGAGCCATACCGCAAGCAGCAGAGATGCCCTGTCCCAGTGAACCGCTGGACATATCTACACCGGGGATATGAATACATGGGTGTCCCTGAAGAAGCGCACCGATGTGGCGGAGCGACTTCAGCTCCTCAACTGAAAAATAGCCTTTCTGAGCCAGAACCGAATAAAGAGCAGGAGCTGTATGTCCCTTTGAGAGGACGAATCTGTCTCTGTCGGGAGCGTCAGGATTCTTTGGATCGTTATTCATCTTATTGAAATAGAGATATGTCAGAGTATCGCTGATAGAGAGCGAGCCGCCCGGGTGACCTGATTTAGCGTTATAAGTGCCCTCGATAACGCCCATTCTAACCTTGCAGGCTGTTTTCTGCAATTCCTTTTTAAGCTTTGCGTCCATAATGACCTCCATGATTTTATTTAACGGCACACGCCGCGATTTACGTATAAGGGGGATATGTCAGAAGCGGTTATTTCGTACCGATTTTGACAGCAGTGGGCGGGTTTCTCGGTCGCCCCCCCTAATTATGTTTAGACAGCCGCCCGCCCCTGCAATAAAAAGCTACAAATATATTATACAGCAAAAAATGTAAGATTGCAACACATTTTTTGCTAACTGAAATTCATCTTTTAACTATTGTATATGCCTCTGAGCGCTATTTATCCCCTGAGCTTCTGTTTCTTTTATTTCAGAGCCATATTTATCAGAACGATACCGTAGAACACAAAGAATCCGCTGCATAGCATCGCAGGGAAGATTATGAACAGCTTGTTCTGTTTCTCATGCAGTGTCCCCCTCAGTCTGAGTGCTTTGATAAGGAATACAGAAGCGCCCCACATGGGTATTGCGAACAGTGCAAGGCTGAGTATCGCTGCATCATTGAGAGTAAAGCTTGCCGTAGCATGGGAGTCCTTGTCGTAGAATGCGCTGTACACAAGCAGCGCCAGCAGTCCCAGCAGGCAGAATATGCTTATTATGTATGTGATTATTGCCGCTTTCTTTTTCATTCTGTTATTTGCTGCACCTTTCGGTTATATGTTCTATAAGTTCAGCCACCGCGCCCTCATCGTTGGTACGGGTGAGAACGAGGTCGGCCTTTGCCTTTACGGAGTCCTCCGCATTGGCAGGACAAGCTCCTAAGTCAGCTTCGACTATCATCTCTATATCGTTGTCGAAGTCGCCTATAGACACGAAGGTGAAGTCCTCCATGCCTTCGAGCTTTCTGTACTGTGCCAGAGCCGAGCCCTTGCTCACTCCTTTTGGGAGCATCTCAAGGAATATATCCGACGATTTAACGAAGTCCACTCCCTCATATGCCTGTTTCTTAACGAGTATCTGCATATAATCCACGTCTTCCGGAGCAAGTGAGAAAAGGACCTTCAGCCAGCCGCCGTCGGCAATGTCTGACAGTTCCGCATAATTCGGCACGATATTGCAGAGCTTAGTATGCAGCTGCTGATAATCGGTATTGCTGAAAACGAACGTGCCTTCCGCTTTCAGCACCTCGCCGCCTGCCTGAGGCATAAGCTCCAGGAGCTCTCTTGTATAAGCCTTCGCTTCAAGGGGGAGAGGGTGTGTATAGAGGGTCTTTCCGCTGATATAATCATGGATAGCCGCTCCGTTATACATAATGATAGGGTATTTCAGCTCAAGCATGGAACGGTACTGGTCAAAGGACTGTATCGTGCGTCCCGTAGCCACTGTAAAATGACCGCCCATAGCCGTAAAGCGCTCAATGGCGCGTCGGTCGGTGTCGGTTATCTGCTTGTGCGAATCAAGCAGAGTGCCGTCCATGTCACTGAGGAGAACTACCTTTGAGATATCTTCAAACAAGGGTATACCTCCTACATTTTTTCGAGCTTTGAAAGAATGGATACAAAATAATCGGGAAGGTCGCTGACGAACTCCATATACTCCCCTGTTGTCGGGTGGATAAATCCTATTTTGCGGGCGTGGAGGCACTGTCCCTCGATGCCCTTGTATGGCTTCCCGTAAACATCGTCCCCGAGGACAGGGTGACCGATATAGCTCAGGTGAACTCTTATCTGGTGAGTTCTTCCCGTTTCGAGTTTCAGTCTTACGTGGGCATATCCGCCGTACTGCTTTATGACGCTGAAATGAGTGACTGCATTGCGCGAATTTTCCGTAGTTACGCACATTTTCTTGCGGTCGGTCTTATGTCTGCCTATAGGCGCGTCGATAGTGCCCTCAGTCTCCTTGAAATAGCCGCTTGCGACCGCTTCGTACTCGCGGGTGAAGCTGTGTACCTTTATCTGCTCGGCAAGCTTCAGGTGCGAAGCGTCGTTCTTCGCAACGATGAGAAGTCCGCTGGTATTCTTGTCGATACGGTGGACTATCCCCGGACGTATCACGCCGTTTATCCCCGAAAGGCTGTCTCCGCAGTGGTGCAGGAGCGCATTCACGAGAGTTCCCGTATAGTTTCCGTGAGCAGGGTGTACCACCATGCCCTTTGGCTTGTTGACCACAAGGAGGTCATTGTCCTCGTAGACGATATCCAGCGGTATATCCTCGGGTACAGCGTCCATAGGCTCGGGCTCGGGTATCTCCAAGGATATCTCCTCGTCGCCTTTGAGCTTGCAGTTCTTGCTGACCGTCTTACCGTTCACAAGAACGAGTCCCTTTTCGATAAGTCCCTGCACCGCAGAGCGCGTCAGCTCAGCAATATTGTCCGAAATATACTTGTCAATGCGGCTGCCTGAATCCTCAGGCTGAACACTGAGCACTACTGTCTCATTCATTGCTTCCCGCCTTTTCAGCTTCGGCTTTTTTAGCCTTTTCGATCTTCGGGTCTATGAAGAATGCGTAGATAAGGAGCATAACGAACGCCACCGTAACGCATATATCCGCAACGTTGAATATAGCAAACTTGAACAGCTTCAGCTCGAACATATCCACAACATAGGCATAGCGTATGCGGTCAATGAGGTTTCCGATACCGCCTGCAACAAAAAGCGCAACAGCCACGCCGAGGAGCTTTGAGCGGCGATATACCTTGAAAAGGACGACGATGCCTGCTATTACGATAAGGCTGGTAAAGCCCACAAGAAACCAGCGCTTTCCCGACATACTTCCGAATATGGCACCGCGGTTCTCAAGATACGTAAGGTCGAATATTTTGAAGCTGCCGATATGGATAAAATCCATCGTTCCCACCGGTTTCAGTTCATGTACAGCCCAGTATTTCACGAGCTGGTCAGCTCCCACGAGAGCTGCTATCATCAGTACAAGAAATATAGCCACGTTGTTTTATCCTTTCAATAAGACTGCCTGCCGACCCATGAGCCGACAGGCAATATAGTACGATTTAAGCTTCTACAGCCGCCGCACATCTCTCGCAGAGAGTTGGGTGGTCATGGTTAGTGCCGACGTACTTGCTGAAGCACCAGCAGCGCTCGCACTTTTCGCCCTCAGCCTTGTCTACAACGAATGTTGTATCAGCGCCTGACTTCTCGACCTCAACGCCTGAAACGATGAGGATATCCTTGAGCTGGTCAGCCAGTGAAACATATCTGTCGTAGTCAGCATCGGAGCTCTTTATGATTATCTTAGCCTCGAGGGACTTACCGATAGTCTTTGCATTACGAGCTTCTTCGAGCACCTTGTTTACGCCCAGACGTGTATTATAGATGAATTCCCACTTATCAACGAACTCAGCGCTGAACTCGATGCCGCTCTTTTCAGGCATCTGGTTGAGGAATACACTTTCCTTGTCGTCTGCTGCCGAATGAGGCATGAACTGCCATATCTCCTCGGCTGTGAATGAAATGATAGGTGCGGCAAGTCTTGTCATCGCACTGATTATGCGGTACATTGCCGTCTGAGCTGCGCGGCGGAGAACTGAATCCTCCTTCTCGCAGTAAAGTCTGTCCTTGAT
>CACZEJ010000044.1 GCA_902780115.1 Ruminococcus flavefaciens
GCCTGTAACTACAGGAAGCACACGAACGCCCTTTTTAATGTAAAGAGCTCCCACACCCTTGCCGCCGTGTATCTTATGACCGCTCATTGAGATGAGATCAGCACACAGCGCACTCACCTTCACAGGCAGCTTCATATACGCCTGAACACAGTCGGTATGAGTGATGATATCGGGATACTTTCGCTTGACCGCGGAGAAAGTCTCCTTGACAGGAAGGATATAGCCTGTCTCGTTGTTGACGTACATCATGCTTATGAGACAGGTATTCTCGTCGCAGGCATTTACGAAATCCGCCGCATAATAACGCCCGTCCTCACGGGGAGGAACTCTTACCACCTCAAAGCCCTTGCCCTCAAGGTCAGCGGCAGTCTCCTCCACAGATGCGTGTTCAACGGCGGAAATAACGATCTTTTTGCGTTTTCTTCCGTAAGCAGCGGAAGCACCGCGAAGTGCAAGGTTATTGCTCTCGGTCGCTCCCGAAGTGAAATATATGCAGCTGCTGTCGGCACCGATGCTGTCGGCTATTGCCTTTCTTGCGCCGTCCATAAGGAGCTGCGCATTGAGTCCCGCACGGTGGAGCGACGACGGATTTCCATATTTTTCGGTCATTGCTTCCACAGCCGCCGCAACAGCTTCCGCGCAAGGCTTTGTGGTAGCAGCATTATCAAGATAAACTTCCATTTTATGAGCCCTTCATTTCATTATAGTAACATTCTTTTTATTATACCATGTATATAAAGTAAAAGCAACTGTGCAGGAACTTTTTCTTATACTTTTCACATTACGGGCAAAAATCGAAAATATATTCGTATTTGTGTTGACAATTTCATCGGAATCATATATAATAAATATGTTCTTTTGTAGCTATAACAGAATGTGTTTACTATCATCTCAGCATTTTTCATTTTATTTTTTTTGAAGGGATCGAATACTTATGAACAAAAACATCATCAAAAAGGTCATCTCAGGCATTGCAGCAGTATCAGCTTGTATCACAGGAATATCTTTCACCGCATTCAGCAGCCTTTCAGCTAATGCAGAAGACGGCAGATACATCGCTGACGGCGTATACTATATCCGCAACCTTAACAGCAACAAGTATATAGACATAAACTGGGGAAGAACAGACAACGGGACTGAAGTTATCCAGTACGGATATAACGGCGGTCTGAATCAGCAGTTCAAGGTAACACGCGAATCCGACGGCTATTATTCCATCAAGCCTATGCACTGCCAGACATCTGCAATAGATCTTCGCTCGGCATCTGAGGCAAATACAAACGGTACCGACGCACAGATCTATACTTATTCAAGCGGCTATACTGAACAGAAATTCACTATCACAAACGCTGTAGGCGGAGGATTCCAGATAGGAACTGCTGCAAGCGGCGGCAGAAAGGTGCTTGAAGTCACCAATTCATCGCTGACCAGCGGTGAGATAATCCAGATATGGGATTACAGCAACACAAGAATGAACGACAACTGGACATTTGAAAGAGTTTCTCCGAGAAAGATGTCCTACTTCACGATCACAACTCTCAGCTCAGGCGACCTGAACGACGCAAATGCTATCGTGAATTCATTCAGCAGTATAGGCTATGACGCTCACCAGTATACATATCCTTCCACTTCAACTGTAAAGAACAACTCAAACGATTCAAGCGTTATAGTTTTCCACGGACACGGAAATACAGGTTTTGTACGTGTTCATGACAAAAATGGCAATACTTTATACGACCTCTATTCTGAAAAAGCTACGAACGGCGCTCAGAATTTAGGCACTGTCATTCCAAGCTCCACATGGAAACACACCTCTCTTGTATATTTTGCTACCTGCAACAGCGCAGCAAGAAACAATACAAGAAAGAGCATGATACAATCCGCATATGACCTCGGTGCGACCTGCGCTATCGGATTCAGCGGCAGTGTAGCAGGCGGTGAGGACTTCCTGAGATACATGATGGACGCTGTCAGAAGCGATCCTAACATAACCATAAGGCAGGCTATCAACAGCGCTGTAAATGAATTTGTCCGTACAAGAGGACAGAGCACTCTTACCAACGCTTCTTCACCTGCTAACAGCAGCAACCGTGTTGTAATAGGAAATCAGGATATAACACTCAAAACCAGATAAGATCCTTTCAGCCATAAAACAGAGGCATATAAATTCAAGATATTACAGACAAAACAAAACCTCCTATGGTAACACGCAAAGCATAGGAGGTTTTATTATAAAGACGAAATCCGTCCAAAATATATAATGGAGGCTTTGATATGCACTTACAGGAAAAAACGATATCAAGTGACTTAAAGTATGAAGGTCCTATCTTCACCATAACTCATGATACTGCCGAGCTTGAAAACGGCAGCACAGCAGTCCGCGACGTTCTGCATCATCACGGCGGAGTATGCGTTATCCCCGTTACCGAAAACAACGAGATATTCCTCGTAAAGCAGTTCCGCTATCCTTTTCAGACAGTAACAAGGGAAGTTCCCGCAGGAAAGCTCGAAAAGGGCGAAGATCACGCTGAATGCGGCAGACGTGAGCTCCTTGAAGAAACGGGCTATACCTGCTCTGAGTATATCTATCTCGGAGAAATGCTGCCAACTCCCGCATACAACACCGAAATAACCTATATGTACCTTGCAAAGGGGCTCACATTCAGCAGACAGAACCTCGATCCCGACGAGTTTCTCGATGTTGAGCGGATATCACTTGCAGATGCCGTAAAACAGGTAATGGACGGCACGATACGCGACGGAAAAACACAGCTTACCATACTCAAAGCTGCACGTATCCTCGGGATATGAATAAAGACCCGCCGTATCAGGCAGGTCTTTATGTAAAATACATTGTCAAATCGCTTCAGCTTCTTCAGAGTTATTTGCTGCCTCTGTTTCAAGGATAGCCATTTGTCTCTCATAAGCATCAAGGATAGTCTCCTCAAAAAGCTTTCTTGCAGAAGGAGATATCGGGTGAACTATGTCGCGGAAAACACCGTTCTCGTCTTTTCTGCTGGGCATTGCCACGAAAAGTCTCTCGTCGCCCTGGACTACCTTGATATCATGTACTGCGAGCATATCGTCAACAGTTACGGAAACAACTGCTCTGAGTCTGCCCTCAGACATGATCTTTCTGATTTTAACATCTGTAATTTCCATAGTTTTTCCTCCTTAAATGTCTATCGGAAACCGATCGGAACGCTGAAAAGATTTCTGTTTTTATTATTTCTTCCCTTCAGCTTATAAACCTATAAACTATTATAACTCATTTTTTGTAAAAAAGCAAGCTATTTTTTTAAATCACAGATAATAGATTTAATCAATTCTTGACGATCAGGCTTTAAGTCTGTAAAATTTGCCTTATTGCAGGCATTTGTAACATATTGTTCATTCTCGGGCAACATACCCGATCTCATAAATATCTCATTCAGAAAAGGTGATAATTTTGAATATCAATATTTTAAACGGAAAAAAGCACATTCATTTTATCGGCATAGGCGGTTCGGGTATGTACCCCCTCGCCCAGATACTTCATTCTCAGGGCTACTACCTTACAGGCTCGGACAACAACGAGACCGAGACTCTTGATGCCGTAAGAAAGATGGGCATACCTGTATTCATCGGTCAGAGAGCCGAGAATATCGAGGGAGCAGACCTTATCGTGCATACAGCTGCGATCATGGCAGATAATCCCGAGCTTATGGCTGCAAGAGCCAGCGGAGTGCCTGTCCTTGAACGTGCAGACCTCCTCGGCATCGTTACCAGCTGGTACGATAACGCTATCTGTGTTTCGGGAACCCACGGCAAGACCTCCACAACTTCCATGATAACACAGATACTCTTCACCGCAGGAGTTGATCTCTCAGCATATATCGGCGGAAAGCTCCCCTGCATCGGCGGCAGCGGCGTTGCAGGAAAAAGCGATATAATGGTATGCGAATCCTGCGAATTTGAAGACCACTTCCTCAAATTCTTCCCTGATATATCCGTTATCCTCAACATAGACGCAGATCACCTTGACTATTTCGGTACACTTGAAAATATAATCAAGTCTTTCCATAAATTCAATGAAAACACCTCTAAATGCATCATAGTAAACGGTTCCGATGCAAACTCAATGAAGTCCCTTGAAGGCATAAGCGGCAAGGAGATCATCACCTTCGGCAAGGACAGCTCCTGTGATTACTATCCCGAGAACGTAAAACACGAGAACGGTCTCCTCACCACATATGATGCCATGTATAAAGGCGAAAAGCTGGGCACAGTTACGCTCCATGTGGCAGGAATACACAATGTGCTCAACTCACTTGCAGCAGTTGCGGCTGCCCGTTATGTCGGAGTTGATTTCAAGTTCATACAGCAGGGTCTTGAAGACTTCCGCGGAGCCAAGCGCCGTTTCGAGAAGCTTGGCTTCGAGAAGGGCATCACCGTCGTTGACGACTATGCTCACCACCCCACAGAGCTGGAAGCTACTCTCAACGCAGCAATGGAGATGAACTTCAACCACGTATGGGCAGTATTCCAGCCTTTCACCTTTTCACGTACAAAGCTCCTGCTCGATGACTTCGCAAGAGTATTACAGATACCCGACCACGCAGTTCTTACCGATATCATGGGAAGCCGCGAAAAGAACACCTACGGCATCTTCACACGTCATCTTGCCGAAAAGATACCGAACTGTATCTGGTTCCCGCAAGACGAAGCCGCAGAGTGGACAGACAAGCGCAAATACGCTAACTTTGAGCAGATATGCGACTACGTATGTGAACACGCTCAGGAGGGTGATCTTGTCATCACGCTCGGCTGCGGCGACGCTTATAAGATAGCTAAAATGGTACTGAAAAAACTTGCGGAGGAGAAGTAATATGCTGAAAGACAAGGAGATCGAAGTTTTCAACTATATCAAATCCCGTCTCAGCGACGGAATGTCGCCGTCAGTACGTGAGATAATGGACGCAATGGGCTTCAAATCGACATCTACGGCTCACAGATATATCGAGACACTTGTCCGCGAAGGACTTATCGAAAAGACAGGAAATCTGAACCGAACGCTCCGCCTGCCCAACAGCGGAACGACCTCTGTCCCCGTAATGGGAACTGTTACCGCAGGTCAGCCTATCACAGCAGTTGAAGACATCACAGGCTATGTCGGCTTTGAAGCCCCGGGCGTTGATCCTCAGGAGCTCTTTGCACTGAAGATACGCGGCGAGAGCATGATAAACGCAGGTATCCTCGACGGTGATATCGTCATAGTAAAGCGCTGCAACTACGCAGAAAACGGCGATATCGTCGTAGCCTTCATCGACCGCGAGGAGGCTACTGTCAAGACCTTCTACAAGGAGCGCGGACACTACCGCCTTCAACCCCAGAACGACACTATGGAGCCGATAATCGTTGACGAAGTGGAAGTTCTCGGCAAGGTCATCGGCTTGAAGCGCTACTACTGAGCCGTTAGCCCCCAACACTGCTAACTAAAAGAGGTACAGATATGTTTATTCCTGAAATACCCGCAAACAGCCTTACCGCTGAAATAACCGAGATCGTCAGTTTATGCATAAGGCTCGAAAACGACTGTGAATTTGCTTTTTCCCAGCCTGTGTCCGAAGGTGAAATTGACAAATGGGAACAGAACCATGATATGCGTCTCCCCGAACAGATAAGGAACTGGCTAAGATTTACGAACGGCTGTACCATAGGCTACGACAGGATTTTCGGGCTTGAAGGCTTCATCGTGAGACACTGTCAGCTTCCCGATGAGCTTGTTATAATAGGCGTGACCCATGACGAATCGCTGTGCTTCTCAAAAAACAGCGGCGAGATATTACGGTATGGTCTCCGCGAAACCAGAAGATACAATGATTTCAGAGATTTTCTCAGCAGTACTCTTATACGGTCACTGAAAAAAGGCTGATATCAGCCATTAGCTGTTATTATCCTGGGGTTAAGGGCTAACAGCTAAAATCAGCACATAACTCTCAACCTTCAATTCTCAACTCTCAATTTTTAAAACGCCGTTCAATGCAAAAATAAATATTTTTTTAAAAAGCACTTCCCTTTTTGTGAAAAATAGTGTATAATGTAGAGTGGTTAAAAATTCGCCAAAGAAAGGACGATACAAAATGCTTAATGAAGTTAAGGTAATCATCTGCGGAAAGGAATACAAGATAAAGACCGCAGAAGCTCCTAATTACGTTTTTGCTCTCGCAAGAGCTCTCGAAACAAAGATAAATGAGATCACCGCAGCAAGCGGCTCTTCCCCGTATGCTGCTTCAATAATGGTATCACTGGCACTTCTTGACGACCTCAACAAGGCTAACCAGCGCCTTGACAATATCCGCGACCAGACAAAGGAATATGTTGACGAGGCCGGCAGGACACGTATTGAGCGCGACGCTGCTCAGAAGGAAATTGAAGTCCTCAAGTCAAAGATAGTGCAGCTTGAGAATATGGTCAAGCTCAAGCAGCTCAGTGACAGCATCTGATGAAAAGAACTGAGATACTTGCCCCTGCCGGCAGCATGGAAACTCTCCGTGCCGCACTGAGAGCAGGTGCAGACGCAGTATATATCGGCGGCAAACGTTTTTCCGCACGAAGCAGCGCAGCCAATTTCGACCTTGAAGAGATCAAAGCAGCTGCACAGCTTTGCCATAAATACGGTGCAAAGCTTGACTTGGCGGTAAATACGATAATATCCGACGAAGAAGCTGACGGATTCTGTGAATACATAAAAAATGCCGCCAAATGCGGCATTGAACTGGGGCTGCATCGAGCTTATCCGCCGCTGTGTGCCTGATGCTGTTATACACAGCTCGACCCAGATGTCGGTACATACCGTAAGCGGCGCAAAGCTGCTGAAGGAACTGGGCTGCGCAAGAGTAGTTCCTGCCCGCGAACTGAACAGGGACACTATTTCACGTATATGCGATATCGGCATAGAGACCGAAATATTCGTACACGGTGCGCTGTGTATGTCTGTTTCGGGACAGTGCTATATGTCGGCAATGATAGGTTCACGCTCTGCAAACAGAGGCTGCTGCGGACAAGCCTGCCGCCTCCCGTTTTCAGCCGTGGGCAATAAGAACAAAGCCGCACTTTCGCTGAAAGACCTGTCGCTGCTCCCCAGAGCACAGGAACTTGCCGATATTGGCGTTGACTCCTTCAAGATAGAGGGCAGAATGAAGCGTCCCGAATACGTTGCTTCTGCTGTCCATGAGCTGAAAAGAGCTGTTGACGGCGACGCTCCCGATATGAAGCTCCTCCGCGGTGTCTTTTCGCGCAGCGGCTTCACAGACGGCTATTTTACGGGAGAAAGGCACGATATGTTCGGAGTCCGTGAAAAGGACGACGTTATTTCCGCACATGAGCTTATCCCGCAGATACACGAGCTCTATCGCTTTGAGCGCAAAGCCTTTACCGCTGATTTCCATGCAGTCATAAAAAGCGGACAGCCTGTGGAGATAACCGCGGTATGCGGCGGTATTTCCGCTTCTGCCAAGGGAGATATCCCCGAAAAGGCTCTTAACCGTCCCACTGACGAGGAAACGCTGACAAAGCAGCTTTCAAAGCTGGGCGATACTGTATTCAGCTTTGGGAAGCTTACTGCCGATATTGACGACGGACTGATAGTCACGGCAGGCAAGCTGAATGAACTGCGCCGCGATGTCATAGAAAAGCTTACCACACTCACTGTCGCAAAATTCACTCCGAAGTATACTATTTCCGACTATTCCCCTGCTCTTTCAAATGCAGAGAAACAGCCGCTTTCGGACAAGCTTCCCCTGAGGACCTTCTGCCGCACCCGTGAACAGATACTGGCTGCCGCAGACCTTTCCGAGTACATAATTGCTCCGATAGAGCTGCTCAATGAGGAAATACTCGGCGGCGTGGATACTGACAAGATCATAGTATCTCCGCCTCGTTTCATCACAGATGAAACTGCTCTTACCGAAAAACTCCGAGAGCTCATGAAGGCAGGAGTAAAAAGGCTATATTGCCATACTCCCGACTGCATCGCCGTGGGACAGGCTCTGGGTATGAAGCTTCACGGCAGCTTTACGCTGAACGTGTACAACTCATACAGTGCTGAGTACCTTCACAGTCTCGGACTTGAGGACTGCATCTTTTCAATAGAAGCAACTCTGCCGCAGATAGCGCAGGTACGCACATCTCTCCCCATAGGAGCTGTCGTTTACGGCAGACTTCCCCTCATGCTCACAAGGAACTGTCCTATAAAGAATGAAGTCGGCTGCGGAAAATGCACGAAAAAGCTCACCGACCGCACAGGACGTGATCTTCCTGTAGTATGCTCAAAGGACTACACCGAGATCATGAACGCCGACAAGCTGTGTATGCTTGACAGACTTGACGAAATGCATAATATCGTCTTCGGAGCTGTCTATCTCCACGACGAGGACGCTGCCGAAACTCAGGCTGTACTGAGCGGATGCAAGCCGCAGGGAAACATCACCCGCGGACTTTACTACAGAGGTATCTGAATATGAAACTGACTTTCAAAAAACTCGATCCACGAGCAACTATTCCCTCCCGTGCAACCGCGGGAAGTGCGGGTCTCGACCTTTGCGCCTGCCTTGACGAGCCTGTGACTTTAGCTGTAGGAGAGATAAAAATGATCCCCATCGGAATCACGGCACAGCCTGATTCCGACGATATAGCGCTGCTCATCTATCCGCGCTCGGGACTGTCATCAAAATTCGGAGTCTCTCTCGCTAACTGCGTCGGAGTAGTGGACAGCGATTACAGAGGCGCATGGTTCGTTCCGCTCATAAACCACGGAAAAGACCCCTTTACCGTTGAACACGGTATGCGCATCGCTCAGATGATACCTACACGTATATTGATGCCCGAGATCAAGGTAAGCGACGAACTTTCCGATACCGACCGCGGCACAGGCGGCTTCGGTTCATCAGGCATTTGAATATACTATATACTAAGTT
Organism: Ruminococcus flavefaciens; assembly: GCA_902780115.1. Classification (GTDB taxonomy): domain Bacteria; phylum Bacillota; class Clostridia; order Oscillospirales; family Ruminococcaceae; genus Ruminococcus; species Ruminococcus flavefaciens_Y. Next base: position 8,958 of record CACZEJ010000044.1, read on the forward strand.
AGGAGATACTATTATGAAAAAGACATTATACTTCCTGCTTCTTTTGATATGTGCTCTTGTCATAGGCGGATTGCTTGCAAATGAAGCTACAGGTGCTTTTGCATGGCTCGGCTGGTCAGGCGGATTCAACTTCAACCCGGGTACTTTCGTGGATACCGATGTAATATCACTTACATTCGGACTCTCAATGAATATAAGCATAGCTCAGGTCATCGGAATAATCATCGCCATCTGCGCCTACATCAAAACCGCACCCAAGGTCGTTCCTGACGCAAAGAAATGACCGCTGTTTGTCCTTTTCGACAGTTTTTTATCACTTCACCACATTAATGTTTCCGTATTACACTAAAATTCAGAGACAGAGAAATTTCTCGCAGAAAATTCTTGTACATATTTCGTGTTGGTGATATAATATAATTTGAGTATATCAAGAATTATTGCATAATTTAAGGAGCTGCAAAATGTTTACAAAAGATATTGGCATTGACCTCGGTACTGCTAATACCCTCGTATATATGAGGGGAAAAGGTATTATAATAAGAGAGCCTTCAGTAGTTGCCGTAAATACAAGAACGGATAAATGCCGCTATGTCGGTAAGGAGGCAAAAGATGTCATCGGAAGGACCCCTGGTTCTATCGTTGCCGTAAGACCTCTTAAAGACGGTGTTATCGCCGACTTCGACATAGCTACCACAATGCTTCAGGAATTCATCAGAAAAGCACTGAAGGGTACTTTTTTCACAAAGGCTAATGTTATCATATGCATACCCTCAGGCGTTACCGCTGTTGAACGCCGCGCTGTACGCGAATCCTGCAAAAAAGCAGGCGCTAACAACGTTCTCATCATCGAAGAGCCTATGGCTGCCGCTATCGGTGCAGGTCTCCCGACCAATGAGCCCGCAGGCAGCATGATCGTCGATATCGGCGGCGGCACAAGCGAAGTCGCTGTTATCTCTATGGGCGGCATCGTTGCTTCACGTTCGGTAAGATGCGCAGGCGACGAGTTCGATGCGGCTATAATCAACTATATCAAGAAAAAGTACAACCTTCTTATCGGCGAACGTACTGCCGAGAATATCAAGCTGGATATCGGCTCTGCCTTCCCGAGCGAAAAGGAAGAAGCTCAGGAAATAAAGGGCAGAAATCTGCTTAACGGTCTCCCTGAGAATATAACCGTTACTTCTGCCGAGATACGCGATGCTCTCGTTGAGCCTCTTTCAAGAGTTATCGACGCTATAAAGTCTACCCTTGAAGAAACTCCTCCCGAGCTTTCTGCCGATATCATAGATCACGGCATAACCCTCGCAGGAGGCGGCGCTCTTCTCCGCGGTCTGGACAAGCTAATAAACCGTGAAACAGGTATGCCTGTATATATCGCAGAATACCCCCTTGACTGCGTTGCCGAGGGCACAGGAAAAATACTCGAAAATATCAGCGATTATCAGGACGCTCTCACCGAAAACGTCAAGTACTATTAAGGAGGAGCTCCATGCGTGATTTCTTAAAAAGCACCAGATTTAAAATTCTGCTTGCTTTTCTCGCCTTTCTCATCGGAATAATGATATATTCTGTTACCAAAGGCGGATATTCCGTTTCGGGAGCTTCATTCTTGAATTCCATTACCAAGCCATTCCGTGCCGCTTCCAACAGGATAAGCATGAAAATGGAGAATACTGTGGATAAACTCTCGAATGCTGACCAATACTATGAGGAAAACGAACGCCTGAAAAAGCAGATCGGCGAGCTCAATGCCCAGCTGACAGAATACGATGCTATCAAGGCAGAGGTGGAAGAACTGAGAAAGTTCGTTACCATCAAGGAAGTTCATGAGGATTATCTCCTCTCTCAGCCTTGTAAAGTACTGGGATACGTCACAAATGATCCGTTCAAGTCCTTCACCATAGATAAGGGCTCAGCAGACGGTATCCTCGTAAACTGCCCTGTTGTTACCGCAGAGGGTCTCGTGGGTATCACTGTTGAGGTATCAAAGCACGTATCTACCGTCAGGACTATCCTCTCCCCCGATCTCTCCGTAGCTGCTGTCGCTTCGTCATCAGGTGCGGATCAGGGCATCATCGAGGGTAATGTCCTATCGTCCGAAAACGGAAGAACAAAGCTCATTCACGTTCCAAAGAAAAACAAGCTAAAGCGCGGCGATCTCATGATAACCGCGGGCACAAGCGGTCTTTTTCCAAAGGACTACCCTATAGGTACTATCCTCGAAATAGGTCTCGATTCCAACGGACTGTCGGTATGTGCTGAAATACAGCCCTGTGTCGATGTAAGCCGTCTTACCTCTGTCATCGTTATTACCGATTTCAGCGGCAAGAAGGAGGAGGATAAGAAAGATGAGGATTAGAACTACCCGTGAGCAGCATATCCTCCATATCAAGACTGCCTTGCGCTGGATAGTATACTACCTGCTCATATTCCTGAGCTTCATCATCATGACATCGGGTACGCTCTATAAACCGATACTTTTTGTCCCTCTGGCTATTGGCATATCTATCAGGAACAATCTTTACGGCTCGGCAGTAACAGGTGCTTTCTGCGGTCTGCTGACAGATATATGCTGCGGCAGACTTTTTGGCTTCAATGCAGTGATCCTGACTTTCTTCTGCATCGCCGCTTCCCTGCTGTTCGAGCTCTACCTGAAAGACCGCTTCATAAATTTTCTTATCATCACAGCTGCGGTATCCTACATACAGTGCTGGCTGGACTATAAGTTCTACTACCAGATATGGGAATACGAAAATGTGGGACGTATATTCACAAGAGTGTCCCTGAGAGTTTGGGTATACACTGTTATATCCTCGATCTTCGTATACCTGCTGCTGAAGCTGGTCAATCGCCTGCTCATGCCCAAGGAACACCTTACGATCGAAGAAGCTATAAACACTAATATCCAATCGGAAAACAGAAGATAATATCAGCGGCCGCACCTTTCCGTGCGGTCATCATTATACAGCCGTATGTCTTTTCAGAAGTACGGCATTAACCAAGGAGGAAAGGTATTGAAAGGATTCGCAGAAAACCTTAAATCAATAATTATAATCCTGCTCGTCGTATCTCTGGCTATGCTCAGTTCTTTCAGACTTATGAAGATACAGGTAGTCGGCGATAAGGATATCAGTACACCTCAGCTATATGAACCCGGTACTCTCACGTATACCAAGGGCATAAAGGCTACACGAGGCGAGATCGTAGACTACGACGGCAATACCATAGTTACAAATGACCCGCGCACCGATATAGTGCTCCAGATGGCTTTCTTCCCTACCGATCTCCAGGAGGGAAACAAGGCGCTTCTGGGCATCTACCGCGCACTCGAAAAACACGGTCATAAATTCAAGGAGACTATCCCTGTTTCGTTCACAAAGCCTTACGTATTCACATCAGACGATACCGAGGAGCTCATCTCCGATCTTAACCTCAACGTCTATGCTACCGCAGAAAACTGCATAGACAAGCTCATATCAGACTACGAGATAGCCGATGACTATTCCGATGAGGAAAAACGAATCATCGCAGGTATGCGCTATCAGATGATCGACAAGGACTTTTCCTACAGCAATGATCTCCTGCTCGCTGAGGGCGTTGATGAGGAGACTGTCATCGACCTGAAGGAGCTGGGAAATTTCTACCGCGGCATTGAAGCTGTGGACGCTTCCGAAAGAAAGATAGTCCGCGGTGATATACTCCCCCACGAGATAGGTACTGTAGGTCCTATATATAAAGAAGAGTACGACGAGCTGAAGACCAAGGGATACAGCTACAATGATATCCTCGGAAAGAGCGGTATCGAATACGCTATGGAAAAGGAGCTCAGAGGCACTAACGGCGAGGAGCAGATCGCTGTAAAGGACGGTATTGTCCGCGATGTTAAGACCATAACGGACGCGACCTCCGGCGAAACGGTCAAGCTCACCGTAAACGGCGCTTATCAGCTGAGATTACAGGGCATACTCGACAACTTCCTGAATAACGTGTTCCCGGGCATCAACCCGAATCCCCGTGTACTCAAAGGTAAATGCGGAGCTATATGCGTTCTGGACGCTAAAACAGGCGCTGTAAAGGGTATGGCTACAGCTCCGACCTATAACCTGAAGGATTACTCCGAGCACTACGACTACTTCCTCAATGTTGAGAACTCTCCTCTTGTAAACCGCTGTACCTACGGTCTGTACCGTCCGGGTTCAACATTCAAGACCATTACCGCTACGGCAGGTCTCAACGAAAAGGTCGTAACAGGCGGTACTCCGCTCGTATGTAACCAGATATACAACTACTATGGTACTCAATACAAATGTACGGGTTATCACGGCAATATCACCATGAGAAGAGCTATCGAAGTATCATGTAACTGCTACTTCTACGAGCTCTCAAGTATGCTCGGGATCGACAATATCACAAAGTACGCTAAGCTCTACGGTCTCGGAGCCTGCACAGGCATCGAGACAGGCGACGCTCAGGGCTACCTCTGTAACCCCGAGACCTTCGCAGAACACGGTCAGGAATGGTATATCGGTTACGTTATACAGGCAGGTATCGGTAACCAGGACTGCGGCATGACTCCGCTGCAAATGGCTGTTGTTGCAAATACTATCGCCAACAGAGGCGTAAGATATCAGCCTTACATCGTTGACAGCTACTACTCCTACGGCACAGATAAACTCATAAAGAAAACCGATCCGATAATCGCTAACCAGATAGAGCTTACTTCTCCTGATGTCTATGATTATATCATCGGCGGTATGATGGACGCTGCAAAAAATACTCCAGTGACTTATTCCCTCAGCAACCTCGGCTACGATGTTGCCATAAAGACAGGTACTCCACAGACAGGTGCCGACCTCAACGAGCAGAACTCGTTCTTCATCGGATTTGCTCCTGCAAATAACCCCGAGGTCGCATTTGCAGGCGTTATCGAGAGCGGTGAATACGCTAAGTACATGATACGTGATCTTCTCATTGCTTATCAGGAGTGCTACGGTCTCAACGGAGTAAAACCGTCAAAGCAGAAGCTTCCTGATGAAGTCCGCCCTGAACTCACAACTACATCTTCTACTACAACTACTACCACAACAACGACCACTACAACTACTACAGAAGTCATCACAGAGCCTGTTACAGTCCCTGCCGAGACACCTGCACAGCCATGGGAACAGCCGTGGAACGAGCAGCCTGCTTCACTTCCGTCAGATGCTGTACCATACGACCCAAACACCTATTCTCCCGATGCATCACAAGAACCAAACTATAACTGATAATGCAGTCTTTTCGGAGACAAATACCTCATATTAAACGATTGACATTTTTGGACGATTTATATCGTCCAAAAATCTTTCAAAAAACAATCTTTATACAAGGGAACGCCTTCTCTTGCAAGGCATTCCCTCTAAAAAAACAGTCCACCGGACTGTTTTTTTATTCACCCTTTGGTATCCCGCTATTAGTTAATACCAACATCTTCGATAAGCTGCGGCTAAAGCAAGTTTATCGTGTATATTATCCGTTTATTTGTCAATAATATGGTCGGAGGTGTTAGTGTGAAGAAAAACGAACTGACCGACAAAAATTACGGAAAATGCTCTAAAGGCTTCTATGCCGCACTTGGCATCAGTGCTGTAATGATCGGCGCTGCCTGCCTGTTTGCTCACAATCAGGGCGACAAGCTAACGGATATCCGACATTCCGCCATAACTCACGACACGGCTGTGGATAAGCGCGTTACCAACATACCGAAAGCCACAACTCCTGCCTACAGAGTAACGACCGCCGTCGTTACTGCTGAACCTTTCCGCACAGAAATAACGCATATAACTCTGCCTGCGGCTGAAATAACCGTCGATGTGCCGCCCGCAGAAGCCGATGTCGCTGCATCTGAAGTAATTCCAGATGCGGAAGCTGCTGCTGCAACTATGCAGGACGCTGCTGCTCCACTCGCGGATATAAGCAAAATTATACAGCCTTTCAGCGGCGGTGAGCTTGTAAAAAATGAGACTACAGGCTCATGGCAGACCCATAACGGTACAGATTTCTCTGCTGAGATAGGCGCAGATGTGTATGCTGTTGCAAACGGAGAGGTATCAGCTGTGAAAAACGATCCTCTCTGGGGCGTTACCGTGACAATCGACCACAAAAACGGCTATACTACTAAGTATTGTGGGCTTGGCTCCGACCTTGCTGTCCAGCAGGGAGATATTGTCGAGAGCGGCAGCACTATCGGTGCAGTGGGAGGAACTGCCGATATAGAAAGCGCGATCGCGTCTCACCTGCACATCGAAATGACGCACAACGGCTCTTATATCGACCCTATGACAGTTCTGAAAAGCTAAAAAAGGCGGCACAGTGCCGCCCCTACATATTGACTTTTTAGTGGTACTGTGCTATAATCTGTTTTATTATCATAAAACGGAGGTATCATTATGAACGCGCTTATCATCAATTGCAGCCCCGTCAGAAACGGCGCTACCGCGGAAATTGTCCGCATTATCGCAGAACAGCTTTCACACAGACACAACACCAGAAGCATATGTATTGACGACTATACTTTCGGCTTCTGCAAAGGCTGCCGAAGCTGTCACAATACTGCCGAATGTGTTCAGCATGACGGCTTTACCGAAATAATAAACGAATTTGAAAACGCGGATATTATCGTAGCTGCTGCGCCCTCCTACTGGGCAGATGTTCCTGCGCAGTTCAAGGCTTTCATCGACAGGTGTACACCGTGGTGCAATACCCACGAACCCCACGCTAAGCTTAAAAGCGGAAAAAAAGGATATACTATCGCTCTGCGGACAGGACCCAATATGAAGGAATGTGAACGCATAATCAGTACTGTCGAGCACTTCTATGGTCATATGGAAATAGAGTGCTGCGGTCATATGGGACTTTGCTCCATAGAATACAAGAATGATGTAGAACCCAGAAGATCGGAAATAATCGGCTTCTGCAAGGATATATGACAAAAAAAGCCTGAGAACACTGAGTTCTCAGGCTTTATTCTTATGGAAATATTATACTCAAGCCTTGTTAACGCTTCCGAAGAGCTCCATCTTCTCCTTGACCTTTGCCTTGATAGCCTCAAAACCGGGTGCGAGAAGCTTTCTTGGGTCAAATCCCTTGCCCTGCTTGTCCTTACCAGCCTCAACATAGCCTCTTGTAGCCTCTGCGAATACGAGCTGGCACTCTGTGTTAACGTTGATCTTAGCAACGCCGAGTGAGATAGCCTTTGTGATCATATCGTCAGGGATACCTGTACCGCCGTGGAGTACGAGGGGCATATCGCCAACAGTCTTGTTGATAGCCTCAAGAGTCTCAAAGCTGAGACCTTCCCAGTTTTCAGGGTATACACCGTGAATGTTACCGATACCAGCTGCGAGGAAATCAACGCCGAGATCAGCGATCATCTTGCACTCAGCAGGATCAGCGCACTCGCCCTTACCGATAACGCCGTCTTCTTCACCGCCGATAGCACCTACCTCAGCCTCGATAGAAAGACCAAGATTGTGAGCAGCATTTACGAGCTCAGTTGTCTTAGCAACGTTCTCGTCGATCGGGAAGTGTGAACCGTCGAACATGATAGAAGTGAAGCCAGCCTTGATGCACTTGTAGCAAGCACCGTATGAACCGTGATCGAGGTGAAGTGCAACAGGAACTGTGATTCCGAGAGACTTGTCCATAGCTGCAACCATAGCTGCAACAGTCTCGAAGCCTGTCATATACTTGCCTGCGCCCTCTGATACACCGAGGATAACAGGTGAATTGCACTCCTGTGCTGTGAGAAGGATAGCCTTTGTCCACTCAAGGTTGTTGATATTGAACTGACCAACTGCGTATTTGCCTGCTCTTGCTTTCTGGAGCATTTCTGTAGCTGAAGTTAACATAAATATAATTCCTCCTGAGAATTCATTTACGGGGCAACTGCCCCATCGTTAATATTATATCATAGCTTGCTGTGAATTGCAAGAGTTTAATAAAAATTTAGCAATAAAAGCCCAGAGCGGGCGGATTTAATTCGAAATTGTAGGGTACGGCGTCCTCGACGTACCGAGCCGTTAGCTTGTAGGGAACGCCGCCCTCGGCGTTCCGCGCCTAACAATGAAAATGACATGAACGTATTGTAGGGGCTGCCTTTCATAAAACGTATATTTAGAATAAATGTTGGGGCGGATATTATCCGCCCACCAATAATCAATCTTCTTCCTCGTTTATATTCACATCAATATCTTGTTCGCCATTTTCAATGTTATTTGCCTTATTTTTTCCATTAAGTTTTTTGGAAATGAATACTAATGCATCATTGACATAGGTTGTATTTTCACTCATCTCTTGTTTTATATCATAAACATTTTCGCATAGCTCAGCAAAAGCGTATATTGTTAGGTGTATAATAAAAAGTATAACAGGCATAATAAATGCAAAAACAATACAGATCAACGATAATAATCCATCATTTGATTTTGCATTATATAATATATACATCGGAATTAAAAATGCTAATGTAGCAGATAAAAAGAATGATATTTTTATAAGTATTCCTAATTTTTTACCTGCGTTTTTAAACATAAAAACCACCTCCAAGAATATTATATATCCATTCGGATATATTGTCAATATAATTATGTCGATTTATGATAGAATTTAGTATATAATATATTTCAGGGTGGTGTTTTTGTGTACTATTTACAACGGCTTAAAGATTTGCGCGAGGATAGAGACCTCCAGCAGAGCGATATTGCAAAGCTGCTCAATACTACACAGCCACAGTACTCTCGCTACGAAACAGGCGAACGCGAACTGCCCATTCGTCACCTTGTCACTCTTGCCGAATTTTACGGAGTTTCTGCCGATTATATCCTCGGCCGCACCAATGATAAAAAGCTATATAAATAAAACGGGACTTTCAAATTAAGATGAAGTCCCGTTTTTATATTTGTATTGATGCAAAAAGGGCGGATAATATCCGCCCCAAGTCTGTCAATAAACCCAAATTTCATTAGGGAACGCCTTCTCTTGCAAGGCGTTCCCTCTTAAAAAACAGTCCACCGGACTGTTTTTTAATTCACCCTT
>CACZEJ010000045.1 GCA_902780115.1 Ruminococcus flavefaciens
CAGCAGTCTTTCGCCGTAGGGAGGGTTGCAGATGACTATTGAATCCTCGGGCTGAACGAACTTCGTTATATCAGCCTGTTCGATCTTCAGTCTTGACTTTATGCCTGCCTTGTGAGCGTTATCCAGCGTCAGCGCAACGGCTGCGTCGTCGATATCAGCGCCGATGCCGTGGAATTCAGCGGTTCTGTCAACGCTGTCGATAGCCCTTTTGCGCTCTTCCTGCCACAGCTTCGGATCGAAGCAGCTCCATTTTTCAGCCGCAAAGCGTCTGTTGATCCCGGGAGCTATTTTCAGCGCTTTTAGAGCAGCTTCTATGAGGAGCGTACCGCTTCCGCAGAAAGGATCGCATACTATCGAGTCGGGGCGGACTCTTGCAAGGTCGATTATGCCTGCCGCGAGAGTCTCCTTGATAGGTGCGGCGTTGGAATTTCTCCTGTAGCCGCGCTTGTGAAGTCCCACACCGCTGGTGTCGAGGTAGATGGAAACTACGTCCTTGAGTATGCTGAACTTTATCTGTACTGTGGGACCGCTTTCGTCGAACCAGTTTATACCGTACTTGGATTTGAGCCTTTCAACTGCCGCTTTTTTGACTATGGACTGACAGTCGGGAACGCTGTGGAGTGCAGAGTTGAGGGAGTAGCCCTTTACGGGGAAAGCGTCCTGCGGACCGATGTAGCGTTCCAGCTCCACAGCCTTAACGCCCTGAAAGAGCTCCTCAAAGGTCGTAGCCTTGAATTCGATGAGCTCGACAAGTACTCTCTCTGCGGTAGAAAGGCAAAGATTGGCACGGGCGAGGATATTCTCGTCGCCCGTGAAGCTTATCTTTCCGTCGCTGACTTTAAGGTCAGTGCCGCCTATTTTTTGTATTTCATATTTTAGTACGCTTTCCAGCCCGAAATGGCATGGACAGCACAATCTGATCTTATCGTTCAAAATATCACCTGTTATCAATATTAAACGCCGCCGCCTGCGTCACCGCCGCCGCCTGCTGTATCGCCGCCGCCTGTGTAGCCGCCTGCGTCACCGCCGCCTGTTGCATCGCCGCCGCCTGTGTAACCGCCTGTGCCGCCGCCTGTTGCATCGCCGCCTGTGTAACCGCCTGCACCGCCTGTTGCGTCGCCGCCGCCTGTGTAACCGCCTGCGCCGCCTGTTGCGTCACCGCCGCCTGTAGCAGCACCGCCGCCTGTTGTGTCGCCGCCTGTAGCAGTACCGCCGCCGTTGCCTGTGGTGCTGCCGCCTGTCTGTGAATTATTCGAGTACCCGTGAGCGCCTGCGCAGTACGGAGGAGAATAGGTATCTGTAACTTCCGACTTCCAGTAGCCTATCGGACCCTTGCCGCAGTACTGACCTGCGATCTGGTTCGTAGCAGTACACATAGGAGCTTCGATTACAGACTTGACTGAGTCGAAGTCTCTTCCCGTATCGGGGTACATCGTATTAGCGTACTCGCCGATGATGCTCGCCCATATCTGAGCAGAAGAGATGCCCTGAAGTTCGAGGGACGGGGTCTTGTATTTATAACCCATGGTCATACCGCTTACGAAATCGCGTGTAAGACCTACGAAGCACTCGTCGTACCAGTCCTCAGTAGTACCTGTCTTGCCGACTACGACCTTATTTGTGAGTCTTGCGGCAGTACCTGTACCGTTTTCAACAACGTTCTTGAGGAGTCTGTTCATTACCCATGCGGTCTCGTCAGATACGGCAGGTCTTGGGTTTCCGTCGTTCTGGTAGATTATCTGCTGAGTGCTGTCTTCGATACGTGAGATTATGTGAGCCTCGTTATAGATGCCGCGGTTTCCGTATGGGAGATAAGCGTTTACGAGGTTTTCAAGAGTTACACCTGTATCAAGTGAACCGATTACCAGAGGTGAGTAGTTCTTATCTGCGGGATCGAGCTGTAAGCCGAGCTTTTCCGTAGCGAACTTGTATACGTTATCTATGCCGAACTGTTCGCAGAGCTGAGCAGGAACAGTATTGAAAGACTTCTGGAGTGCGTAATATACAGGAAGGTTACTACCGTTACCTGCTTCTCTTCCGTAGTTGAACGGCCACATATTTCCGTCCTCGCCCTTGAAGATACCGTAGTTCTTTATAGGTGTTCCCCAGCTGATCTGACCTGTTTCGATACCGTAGCCATAGGTCGTGATAGGCTTGATAGTTGAACCTACCTGTCTGCCGTCTGCCTTACGTACAGCGTAGTTTGTACCGAGCGAACCTACCTTTGGCCCGATATCTCCGACTGCACAGAGTACCTCGCCCTCATAGTTAAGAGCGACGAAAGCGATATGCGGGAGGTATTCCTCTGCTACACCGTCGGGATTGCCGTATGGTTCCATGTCGGCGTATTTGCGTACCTGCCACTCGGGTACCATATTGTTGATGTCAAGGAGCTTTTCCTCAACATGCTTCTGCATTCTTGCATCGTAGGTGGTATATACCTTATAGCCGCCCTTCTGGAGTTTTTCCATAGCCTTGTCGTATTCGAGGTCGAACTTGTCCATGAATATCTGTACAGCTTCATAGTAAGTCGCATCGACTACCCAGCTGTAAGAACGCTCTTCCTCTTCGAGCTTCTGAGCTTCCTCCTCCGGGTGAGCCTGTTTGTATTCCTCTGAGTCTCTGAATATGAGCGGAGCAGCTATATACTGCTGGTATTCATCGTATGAGATAACGCCGTTCTCGTAGAGCTTGAAGAGAACGTATTCCTGACGGGGCTTGTTGTTTGCGCGTCCGTCGATGAGAAGGCGCTTGTTAGGGTCGTCGTCCTCGTAGTACTCAACGTAGGGACCGTATTCCTCAGGGCTCTTCGGGATAGCAGCGAGAACAGCAGCCTCGGGGATAGTGAGTTCTTCGACGCTCTTTCCGAAGTAGTTGATAGCAGCGAGCTGTATACCGTTTGTAGCGCCGCCGAAGCTGATATAGTTGAGATATTCCTCGAGTATCTCGTCCTTTGAGTAGGTCTTTTCCAGCTGCATAGCGGAGAATATCTCACGTATCTTACGCTGTGGGGTATGCTCGTCATCACCCGAAAGGTTCTTGATGAGCTGCTGAGTGATAGTCGAACCGCCCTGCTCGGTATCGTAGAAGTGAAGGAACATATTTGCGAAAGCCGAGAATGTACGCTTGTAGTCAACACCGTCGTGAACGTAGAAACGCTCGTCCTCAGTGTAAACGAAAGCGTTGCGGACGTGCTGGGGTATTCTTTCTATGCCGACAGGGATACGGTTTACCTGGTTAGGTACCCAGTGTATGACAGAAAGCTCGGGTTCGCCTGTTTCGGGATTGATCTCGTCACCGTAGAAGTAGGTATCGCTTCCCGATTCCAGCTCCTGGATAGTAACATTTGTTGATTCGTCCATAAAGTTGAGGACGTAGACAGTCAGAGCCGTTGTAACGATAGTACCCGTTATGATGCATACCAGCGTCAGCGAGAGCAGCGTGGTAGCGATAACAGTCATCAGCTTTTTGAAGATGATGAAAGGCTTGCTGTGCTTTTTCTTTTTCTTTTTTGGTGGTGTCTGACGTTCGGCAGGTCTGCTGCTGAACTGATCGGAAGGTGGGTAATTTTTATCTTTCATTTTGCAAGAATGACCGCCATGAAAGAGGCGGCAGCTCCTTTCAAATATATTTTTGCATATAAATATACATTATATATTATATCACTTTGATGCGTAAATGTTAAGGCTTTTCCGAAAAAATCGGCATTTTGTATAATATAGAAAAATCGGGCGATAATATTTAAGGATAATTCGGCAAAGGAGTGATATAATGACGCTGAAAAGTGCGAAAATGATTTATTTTACGCTTCTTACAGCAATAACGGTATCGGGGTTCATAACGGTATGCACACTGGGACAAACAGTGCGCAGACACAATCTCGAAACACGGCTGGCAGCAGCTGCCATTGAGCAGGAGGAAGACCCTCTTTTCACTGTCCGTGAGAGCGGGGGAAGGGCTGCGGTGTTCAGAAGGGGAGCTGAAAAGCCGTACCTGCTGATAGATGTTGACCTGCGCCTGCTTCCCGACCATGACAGGGAGATGCTCGCCGATGGGATATATTTCTCGTCCGAGAGCGAACTGAAGCGCTTCATCGAGGATATCTCATCATGACTTTTTCTGCGGCGGCTTGCGGTGCTTCTTCTTTTTGCGGACAGAGAATCCGAAGTCGCCCAGCTTCCTTCCGAGGGCGAAGTATTCACCGTGGGCAAAAGCCATGAGACCGCACTGCTGTAAATTGAGTTTGCCCTTGCTGTCGATGAACTTCTCGTCAGCGTCTATGCCGACTATCTCGGCAAGGAACATGGTGTGGGAGCCGAGGAGCTTTGATTCAGTAACTCTGCATTCAAGGCTCAGGGGACATTCCTCGATAAGCGGCGGAGCTACCTCATGTGCAGGGACGGTATGGAAGCCGCACACAGCGAGCTTGTCGGTGTCCTTTCCGCTTTTGACACCGCAGAAGTCGGTCTCGCGGCACATAGCTGAGGTAGTGAGATTTATGACGAATTCGCCTGAATTCTTTATGATATCATGGGAATAGCGTTCGGGACGCACCGATATATAGGTCATTGGCGGTCTTGTACATACTATGCCTGTCCAGCCGATAGTGAGCACATTGGGCTCTTCCATAGTGCCGCAGGTAACGAGTGCGGCAGGGACTGGGGCAAGAAGGGTACTGCCTTTCCAGAATTGTTTAGCCATTTTTTCTCCTTTTGTATATCTTGGGGTCAGGGGTGTGGATATCGGTATTTTTATCGTTCAGGAAGTGTTTGTACTTCTTGAAGTTGTACTTTGCTTTGGAAGCGCCTGCATTGCCGTAATTTATGGCTTCGGCAGGACAGTTCCCGATGCACGCCATGCAGTGTGTGCAGTTGTCGCTCCATACGGGTCTGCCGTCCTTTATGGAGATGTTATTGAGGGGGCACACCTGTACGCATTTGCCGCAGGTCACGCATTTGTCTGTAGCGGCAAAGTCCTTTGCCTTGAGCTTTAGTTTGCTCCATACGGGATTGAAGGGCAGGGTGATAGCTTTCTCGAACATATAGACGTGACGGGAACTGAGCATCTTGCCTTTTGCGATATTATCAGCGATGCTGCCGATCTGTTCGTAAGCATTGAGCAGGCGCTCTTTGATCTCCTCGCCCGACTGCATGGGATAATGTCCTATGAAGTAATTTCTCGGCATAACGACTTCGCTGCAGCCCATGTAACGAAGTCCCTTCTTTTTGGCAAGCTTTTTCGCAAGATAGCTCGAAATACCGCTGTAGCCTGCACTGCTCATGATGAAGTATACTTTATCAGATCCTGTCAGCGGCAGCTTTTTGAGGTAAGCGCTGAGAAAACGAGGCATTTCGCATATATAGACAGGAGCGCAGATCACGAAGGGCTTGTCGGAAGCGACAGGCGAGAAGTCCTGCTCTTTTATCCTGTTTATGAGGTTCAGAGAACTGTCACCGAGCCTTTTGGCAAGCTCCTTTGCCAGAAATTCGGTGTTTCCCGTAGCCGAAAAGTATAAAACCATATTTTCCCCCTGATACATTTTTGATCGGTCATAATAACACATACTACATTATATCACCAAAGGGCGAAAGTTTCAATTGTTTTTGAGAAAAATAAACACAGGTGCGGTTTCGACAAATTTCTGTGGGCTGCGGTGGTATAATGGGGCATAAAGAGGCATAAGCCGTCACTGAAAAGGAGGAAAGGCGATGAAAATAGACATAAAAAGTGAGAACGGTGCAGCAGTTGCGGTGCTTAGCGGTGAAATTGACCACCACAATGCAAAGGAGCTGCGCAGTGAGCTCGACCGCTACATAGTAACAGCTCAGCCCCGTGAGCTCGCCATAGATCTCGGAGGTATAACGTTCATGGACAGTTCGGGGATAGGACTTATAATGGGACGCAGCAAGCTGATGCGCGAGTGCGGCGGCAGACTTGAGGTGCGCAACCCACAGCCGTATATAAAGCGCGTTCTGAAGCTTGCAGGCATAGAACGCATAGTGAAGATACTTTAATAAAGCCGTTAGCCCTTAGCAATTAGCCGTTAGTAGGGGCGCACATTATGCGCCAGCAAGTAAGCAGTAGGCAATTAAGAGCTTAGAGTTTCGGTATTCGCTGACGCGGACACTTCCCTGAGTAAATAATTAAAATAAAGGAGAAAATCAATGGAAATACTGAATGAGATAAAATTCACAATGCCGTCGCTGTCTGTCAACGAGAGCACGGCAAGGGCTGTCGTGTCGTCGTTTCTTGTGCAGGCAGACCCTACAGTGGAGGAGCTTTCCGACATAAGGACAGCTGTCTCCGAAGCAGTCACAAATGCCGTAGTCCACGGCTACAGGCATAAAAAAGGCAATATCGAGCTGACGGTGCGGCTGCTGCCCGATAGGATAATATACATAAGAGTCAAGGACAAGGGCTGCGGCATAGCAGACGTGGAGCAGGCTATGGAGCCCCTCTTTACTACTGCTCCCGAGGAGGAGCGTTCGGGACTGGGATTTTCCGTCATGCAGACCTTTATGGACAAGCTGAAGGTGAAAAGCGCTCCCGACAAGGGGACTACCATAACTATGCGCAAAAGGCTGTCGGAACATGGAGACTGAGACAAAAAAGCCTCTTGCCGAGGAGAATCTCGGACTTGTCCACCTTTGCGCGAACCGTTTCCGAGGACGGGGCATAGAGTACGAAGACCTGTATTCCGCAGGCTGTATAGGTCTGCTGAAAGCTGTGAAGGCGTTCGACAGCGGCAGGGGAGTGAAGTTCTCCACCTATGCTGTCCCTGTGATACTGGGCGAGATAAAGCGGCTTTTCAGGGACGGCGGAGTTATCCGTGTCAGCCGCAGCCTGAAGGAGCTGTCCATGCGTTTGCAGCGTATCTGCGAGGAATTCCGCCAGCGCGAGATGAGAGAACCCACTATAGCCGAGCTTTCACAGCTTTCGGGGGCAGATGAGAGCGACGTATCGGAGGCACTTTGCGTGAGCCAGCCGCTGCTGTCACTTACTTCCGCCGATGATGACGAGGGACAGACCGATATCCCTACCGAGTCTCCCGACGAGAGCATAACCGACCTCCTTGCACTTCGGCAGATAATGTCACGGCTCGCCCAAAATGACCGCGTTCTGCTGGAGCTCCGCTATTTCAAGGGGCTCACTCAGTCAAAGACCGCAAAGGCTCTGGGTATGACGCAGGTGCAGGTGTCGCGCCGCGAAAAGAAACTGCTGAACTATATGCGTGAGGAGCTGCTGAAATAGGGCGATTGACTTTGGCGCTGTGTGCTGATATAATAATAAAAAATCAGTAAACGGAGGAAACGCCATGTCAATGAAAGAAGCATTCGATACCTACTTTGAAAAAGCCGCAAACGCTGTCATTTTTCTCAGAAAAAAGCCGTATATCGAAAAACTTAGCCATATGGGACTGTATCTGAACGATACTCTTGATAATGAGGGCTATGCGGAATGGACACCCGTTTTGCAGGATAAGCCTGTGGACTTTGCCAAAGCCGAAAGCATACTGGGATTCCGTGTATCCGAACAGATAAGGGAATATTTGTCGGTATACCGGTTTCTGCCCCTTGACGGGCATTTTGACAGCGAGCTCGGCACTATAGGGGTGACTCTTGATATGCTTGTTCCCGATACCGATATATCGGAGCTGCTTGCGGTAAACTTCAATTTCGAGGACACGAATTACCTTAATGAGCACAATTGGCTGAAAATAGGAGGCTGCTCCATAGACGGCGACGACGGATGGCTGGTAATGGCAGATAACGAGTCCGACGAGGTACTGGCAGTTCAGTCCGTTGACAGAAAGTCGGTGCACCTTGCAGATTCCATAGAAGAGCTGTTGATAAAAATGGAGCTGTGATACTCTCTTTTGATTCAAACTTTTTCTTTGCATCGTGAAAATATGATAAAAAGCTGCAATTATTGCGGAAACACGCAAATATCGTTGACAACCGTGTAAAAAGAGGTTATAATGAAGTTATCATATTTTTGCTGAAAAGAGAGGGAAAAAACATGGCAACATCAATTTTAAAGAAGCTCGTTGCATCAGCTTCAGCCGCAGCATTAGTATTTGTTCCTACAGCAGCTCAGAGCGGCGATACTAATGTCGCAGTTGCTGTAGATGACTGCCACGACGACTGGCTCCATGTCAACGATAAAGCACAGATCGTTGATATGAACGGCAACGAGGTATGGCTCACAGGTGTAAACTGGTTCGGCTACAACGTAGGAAGCCAGATATTTGACGGTGCATGGTCGGCAAACGTTCATGACTGTCTTGATCTTATCGCAGATCACGGCTTCAATCTTCTCCGTGTACCTATGTCCACAGAGATACTTCTCCAGTGGAAGGCAGGAAAGCCCGATCCGATAATCAAGCTTAATGAGTACAAGAACCCCGAGCTTACCGTTGAGGGCGTTGAAGGCGGTACTCCTATGTACAGTTTTGACATCTGGAACAAGGTAGTCGAATGGTGCAAAGAGGACGGCATCAAGATAATGATGGATATCCATTGCGCTACCACTAATTCCGCAGGTCATAATTTTCCGCTCTGGTACGATAATAACTTTTCCGAGAAGGACTGGCTCGACGCACTTGCATGGTTCGCAGACTACTACAAGGACGACGATACCATTATCGCTATCGACCTGAAGAACGAACCCCACGGCAAAAAAGACGAGGGCAGCTTTGCAAAATGGGACGGTTCCTCCGATGCCAATAACTGGCGCTACGGTGCTGAAAAGGGCGCTAAGGCGTGTCTCGACCAGAACCCCAATCTCCTTATAATGGTAGAGGGTATCGAGGTTTACCCGAAGATCGAAAAGGGATTCGACTGGGATTCACCATCGACCGACTATGCTCACTACGGCGAGTCCGAGTATCAGCCGTATTACGGTGCGTGGTGGGGAGCTAACTTCCGCGGCGCAAAGGATTTCCCTGTAGACCTTGGTTCAAGTCAGAGTCAGCTCGTATATTCTCCTCACGACTACGGTCCGTTCGTATATGAGCAGGAATGGTTCCACTTAACAGGCACAAAGCCAAACTGGACAAGCTATAAATTCGACGAGGAGTCTCTCCTTAAAGAGTACTGGTACGACACATGGGCATATCTCGTAGAGGAGCATAAGGCTCCGCTGCTCATGGGCGAATGGGGCGGCTTCATAGACAAGGAAAACGACCCGTCAGGTGCAAACACTCACTGGCTCACAACTCTGCGTGACTACATGATAAAGAAGCGTATCCACCATACATTCTGGTGCTTCAACGAGAATTCATCGGATACAGGCGGACTTATGTATGATAACTTCCAGAAGTGGGACGACGAGAAGTACGAATTCGTTGAGCCTTCTCTCTGGCAGACAAAGAGCGGCAAGTACATAAGCCTTGACCATAAGATCGCACTTGGAAGAGCAGGCAACGGCGTTTCACTTGGCGACTTCGTGGCTTCAGGTGAGGGCAGCAATATGGACGGCGGTACAAACGGCAGTGACCAGCCAAAGGTAACAACTTCTACCACCTCCGCGACAATAACGACTACTTCAAAGCAGACAACTACTACAAGCAATACCACTACTACAAGCAGTACCACTACAACAGTTACTACTGAGGTCAAGGACGTTAAGCTCGGCGATGCCAACTGCGACGGAAGCATTGACATGGGTGACGTTGTTCTCATAATGCAAAGCCTTGCAAATCCTGACAAGTACGGCATAACAGGTACCGAAAAGACTCATATCACTATTCAGGGGCAGAATAACGCTGATATCCCCGGCACAGGCAAGGGAGTTACTACCGAGGACGCTCTGGCTATCCAGGAGTTCCTCCTCGGCAAGAGATCTATCGACGGAAAAGCATAATTGATACTAATAAAGCTGCATGGGAAACTGTGCAGCTTTTTGTTATACACTTCCACGATAATCAGAGCTTGTTTATTATTTCAAGTTTATTATTTTATTATCATTTCCTTAAATACAATAAAACATATTGACAAAATGAGCATAAAATGATATAATAATACCATAATTAAGTGCGCTAATTATAGTAAATAAACACGAAAATATTAAGCAAAGAAGGTTTTAGTAATGAACAAAATTAAAAAGGCAGTTTCTATTGTATCAGCAGCAGTTTTATGTGCGATCCCACTTGCACCGTCAGTATCAAATAACGTATCTTTCTTCAACAATACAGCTATCACAGCATCAGCATCATGTCTTTTAGATGATTTTTATCCCCGCCCTTCTGCAAAGTATAATGGATGTTATAATCCAAATGTAATGTATGAGGAAGTAAAGTGGATACAGATAGCTTGTAACGTAATCGCAAGTGCTTATGGAGATTATAATTTGTCTACAATTAAAGTTGATGGATACTATGGCAATAAAACCAAAAATGCAGTCAGACGTATTCAGGAATTAACGTTCTTCTTTAAAGACAGGAATAAGAACCGTACATTTGTGGCTGGCGGAATAACAGCTGATGGTCTTGCTGGTAAGATAACAGTTGCAAAGATGGATAAGCTTATAAACTATGCAGCAAAAAATGGTGGAATTATAATTAAAAAGTAATTCTGTCGGGATATTAATATTTTGATATTTTGAGAGGAAGAAAAGGGCGGACTTTGTGTCCGCTCTTTTTTATGCTTCAAAACTCTTTACAAACCGTGCTGTTTCTGTTATAATTATCATGAGTAAATATGTTTTGAAAAGAGGTAAAACATTGGCTAACGATAAGATCAGAAATTTCTGTATTATAGCACATATAGACCACGGTAAGTCCACACTTGCCGACCGTATCCTCGAAAAGACCGAAACTGTCGCTATCCGCGATATGGAGGATCAGCTTCTCGACAATATGGACATCGAGAGGGAGAGAGGCATCACTATAAAAGCCCGTGCTGTCCGCCTGAAATATACCGCTAAGGACGGCGAGGACTACATCTTCAACCTCATCGACACTCCGGGTCACGTTGACTTCAATTACGAGGTGTCACGTTCTCTCGCTGCCTGTGAGGGTGCGATCCTCGTGGTCGATGCTTCACAGGGCATCGAGGCGCAGACTCTTGCGAATACCTATCTCGCTATCGAGCACGATCTCGAAGTCGTCCCCGTTGTCAACAAGATAGACCTGCCCTCAGCTGACCCAAATGGGCGTGAACATCGAGGAAGTCCTCGAAAGGATAGTTACCGATATCCCTGCGCCCAAGGGTGACACCGAAAAGCCCCTCAAAGCGCTTATCTTCGACAGCTATTACGACTCCTACAAGGGCGTTATCATCTACGTCCGTGTAAAGGAAGGCAAGGTCAAGGTGGGAGATAATATCCGCCTTATGGCTACAGGAGCTGTTTTCAATGTTGTTGAGGCAGGCTTCATGGACGCTAATAACCTTGTGAACAACGGCAGTCTCGAAGCAGGCGAAGTTGGCTATATTGCCGCTTCTATCAAGAGCATCGGCGACACTCAGGTGGGCGACACCGTTACTAATGATGAGTTCCCCTGCGACGAGCCGCTCCCCGGTTACCGCAAGGTCAATCCTATGGTATTCTCGGGTATATATCCTGCTGACGGAGCTAAGTACGGCGACCTCCGTGAAGCTCTGGAAAAGCTCCAGCTCAACGATGCTTCACTTTCGTTCGAGCCCGAGACTTCTATCGCTCTCGGCTTCGGATTCCGCTGCGGCTTCCTCGGACTTTTGCATATGGAGATAATTCAGGAGCGTCTTGAACGCGAGTACAACCTCGACCTCATCACAACTGCTCCTTCGGTTATATACAAAGTCACTTTCACCAACGGCGAAGTGCAGTACATCGACAATCCTACCAACTATCCCGACCCTGCGCTCATACAGATCGCAGAAGAGCCTATGGTCAAGGCGAGCATACTCTCGCCGTCGGACTATGTGGGCAACATCATGGAGCTTTGTCAGGACAGGCGCGGTGTGTTCAAGGACATGAAGTACCTCGACGATACCCGTGTTGAGCTTCACTATGAACTGCCGCTCAACGAGATAGTGTACGACTTCTTTGACGTGCTCAAATCACGTACAAAGGGCTATGCATCATTCGATTATGAGATGATGGGCTATGTTCCCAGCAAGCTCGTCAAGCTGGATATACTCCTCAACGGCGAGATAGTCGATGCGCTGAGCTTCATTATCCACACCGACAAGGCTTACGCAAGAGCGCGTAAAATAGCTGAAAAGCTCAAGGAGAACATTCCGCGTCAGCTCTTTGAAGTACCTATTCAGGCGGCTATCGGCGGCAAGATAATCGCTCGTGAGACCGTTAAGGCTATGCGCAAGGATGTTCTTGCAAAGTGCTACGGCGGTGATATCTCGCGTAAGAAGAAGCTGCTGGAAAAGCAGAAGGAAGGTAAGAAGCGTATGCGCCAGCTGGGTACTGTAGAAGTTCCGCAGGAGGCGTTCATGAGCGTTCTCAAGCTGGACAGCTGAGAATCGGAGGCTTTATATGTTGAATTATATCATTTTCGGAGCGATCGTCGTGATATGCTTCGCAAGCATCATCACTGTTGCAGCCGAACCCTTGATTCCGAGAAATACAAAGGCGGACAGAGTTCTCCGTGCGGTAAGGATAAGGCTGCGGGAGATGTCACTTACAGGCTTCTGCGTTACAGCGGCAGTCCTGCTCATATTCGGACTTGTTTTCGATGAGAATATGGGAGATATATTCGTCGCGCTGGGAGTGCTGCTGCTTACACTGATAGTGCTCCACCCCGAGGACTTTATAAGTATGTTCAGGACGCGCAGAAAGGCTAAGAAAGCTGCTCGTCTCGGACTTACGCCAAAGCTTGCAGGCAAAGTTCCTCTTGCTAAGCTCGCAAAAGAGCTTGAACCCATAGAAGTCGAGTCCACAGCTGTGGAAGGAAAGGAATAAATATGAGTAGTATATACAACTGCCCATGCTGCGGTGAGAAGACCTTCAATCCGCTGACAAAGGCAATGGCAGGGACAATGAGATCAAAGGGCAGAGTATGCCCGAAGTGCGGAAAACGCTGCGTGAACGGTAAGGGAGCTACGATATTTGCGGCTATATATTTCCTTATTTCATTTATATTTGTAGTTTATGTTTTCATGCACGGCAAGGACAGTGTATGGTGGGATACTCATGAGGTGCCTATAGTATTGGCACTGATACTCAATATGTATATCGTCCCCAAGATCGTAAACGGTTTCTGCTTTAAAATGATGGAGACACTGCGCATCGACGCATACGAAAAATGAGTCTCGGTATGTATATCCATGTGCCGTTCTGCGGCAGGAAGTGTGCGTACTGTGATTTTTATTCGGTAAACTGGTCTAAAGCTGCTGCGGAGGGATACACCGCGGCAGTTTTGCGTAATATACGCCATTATTCGGATACCGAACAGCTTGTTGACACAGTATATTTCGGCGGAGGAACTCCCTCGCTGCTTGCGGCTTCGCAGATAGGCAGCATGATAGATGAGATAGGAGAGTGCTTCCGACTTGATGAAAAAGCGGAGATAACTCTCGAAGCAAACCCCTGTACCCTCAATGCAGAGAAGCTCTCGGAGCTGCGGAATATCGGCGTGAACCGCCTTTCGATAGGTGTTCAGTCCATGATAGACGATGAGCTGAAAACTCTCGGGCGAGTTCATACTGCCCAACGTGCGGAGCAGGCTGTGCTCGATGCAGCTGCGGCAGGCTTTGAGAATATATCCTGCGACCTCATGGCAGCTCTTCCCGAACAGAAGCCCGAAGCACTCAGGTACTCCATTGAGCGTCTGGCAGCTCTTCCAATACAGCATATCTCCGCGTATATCCTGAAAACCGAGAACGGTACGCCATTCGACTGCGAGGAGATAAGAAGCCGACTTCCCGACGAGGACGCTTCGGCGGAGCTTTATCTGCAAATGGTGGAGCTCCTCGAAAAGCACGGCTTCATGCAGTACGAAGTGTCGAACTTTGCGAAAAACGGCTTCGAGAGCCGCCATAACTGCCGCTACTGGAAGTGCATGGACTATCTCGGGATAGGTCCTGCGGCACATTCCTGCTATAAGGGAAAGCGTTTCGCAGTTGAGCGCGATATTGCGGATTTTGTGAGCAGTCCCGTGCAGAATGTAACGGTCACGGACGAAGCTCCATGCGGCTATGAGGAGTTCGCTATGCTGAGACTGAGACTGAAAGAGGGACTTCTTCTGTCCCATGTTGAGGAGCACAGGGAAGAGATACTGAGAAAGCTGCCGCCCCTTGTGAAGGACGGCTATGCCGTGACCGACGGCGAACGGGTGTGGCTCACGGCAAAGGGATTTCTCATGTCGAATTCGGTGATAGAGTATCTTGTGTTCTGATATTGATAAATAAAACGGAGCCTTGTATTTACAAAGCTCCGTTTTTGTTATGTCAGGTCGTTTACTATATTATCGAAAACAGGGAAGTCCTTGTCATAGGTCTCCTGCATATCTTCCTTGCTTGAATTAATGATATCCTTCGGCTTGCGGATCGCAAAATACATATCATCGGGAATTTCAGAATCGGGAATGCCCAGACGCTGTGCGAACGCCGTATCCTTCAGGTAGAAGTAGTAATCCTTTACATGAGGATTATCGGGGTATATCTTGCTGAGATCCACCAGCGAATCCTCGGGCACGAGCAGATCGGTAACAGTTGTCTTGTCGCCGATAATGACAACTCCGTCTGCATTGTTGAGGAAGGTCGTGAGCTTGTTTGTTACTCCCTTTGTGTAGTTCTGGTACTCGTCGTCGCTGTAGGGGATATAGTACACCGACACGAGGACTTTTCCGTTTTTGTTGGAGTCAACGCCGAGTTCCGAGAAGTAGCTTTCCAGATATACCGACGAGCTGACAGATTCATTGGGACACAGCATGAGAATTACCATGTCGGGGTTAGGCTTCGACAGCAGGTCGTACAACAGGAACGAGATAAGGAACACGAAGAATGCACCGATACCCAGCCACCACTTGTTATGGAAGAAGAAATTTCCTATCTTTTTAGGGAACGACAGCTTTATCTCCTCGGGCTGTTCCTCCTTTATGGTCTCGCTTTCATCTATGAGCCCCTGCTTCATGCGCATAAGCTCTATGCGTTCGTTCTGGAGCTGTTTTTCGTACTCCTCGCGTTTTTTCTTTTCACGCTCGGCGTACTGGCGTTCGATCTCCTCCTGCTGCTTTTTGAGCTCGTTCTCCTGCTGTTGGCGGAGCTCCTTATTGACCTGGAAGACGCTCTTTTGTATATCGAGCTTTTTGTCTTCGCTGTCGGGATCGGGGATATTGGTTTTATCCTTGTCTTTCATAAATATTTCCTTTTAAGATAATGGGCGGCATAATGCCGCCCGTGTGTTTTATTCTTAGTCAGCTGTTTCCTTTTCCTGACGGCCGCCGTTAGCAGGCAGGCTCTTCATAGTCGGGAAGAGGAGTACATCTCTGATAGATGCGCTGTTTGTGAGAAGCATTACGAGACGGTCGATACCGTAGCCGATACCGCCTGTAGGAGGCATACCGATCTCGAGAGCACGGAGGAAGTCCTCATCTGTGCGGTTAGCTTCTTCGTCGCCCTGGCTGAGAGCTTCTTCCTGAGCCTTGAAACGCTCACGCTGGTCGATAGGATCGTTGAGCTCTGAGTAAGCGTTGCACATCTCACGGCCTGTGATAAAGAGCTCGAAACGCTCAACATAATCAGGAGCATCGGGCTTCTTCTTAGTGAGAGGTGAGATCTCGATGGGGTGATCCATGATGAATGTAGGCTGAATGAGGTGCTCCTCAACGTAAGCCTCGAAGAAGAGGTTGAGGATATCGCCGCGCTTGTGGCGGTCTTCGTACTCTACACCCTTTTCGTCAGCTATCTTGCGGGCTTCCTCGAGTGTCTTTATCTCGCTGAAGTCATCTCCCGAGTACTTCTTAACTGCGTCGATCATGGTAAGTCTCTCGAAAGGCTTGCCCAGGTCGATC
>CACZEJ010000046.1 GCA_902780115.1 Ruminococcus flavefaciens
CTTTGGTTATCTCGTAGAATCGCTTCTGGAAGCGCTTGTAGGCTTCGATATGAGGTTTGCCCATTTTGTCGAGGACTACCGCCGAGCAGTGCTCGGGAGCGACTTTCAGCTGACCGCTTACGTGGTGCATTATGAGCTCCTTCATGAACTCGTCGTTCTTGTCCTCGATGAGGTAGTCGTAGCGTATACCCGAGCGGATAAATACTCGCTTTATGCCCTTGACCTTGCGTATTTTCCGCAGCATATTGAGGTATTCGGTGTGATCGACTTTAAGTGCGGGACAGGGCTTCGGCGCAAGGCATTTTTTGCCCATGCACAGTCCCTTGCTGAGCTGTTTGTCGCACGAGGTCATGCGGAAATTGGCTGTAGGGCCTCCCACATCGTGAATGTAGCCCTTGAAGTCGGGCATTTTTGTGATTCGTTCCGCTTCTGCGAGTACGGACTCCTCACTGCGGACAGTTACACGCCTTCCCTGATGCAGCGCTATCGAGCAGAAGTTGCAGTATCCGAAGCAGCCGCGGTTATGGGTGATAGAGAATCGCACCTCCTCGATACCGGGGACACCGCCGAGAGCCTCGTAGGACGGGTGTATGGCGCGTGTGTAGGGGAGAGAATAGATGTAGTCGAGCTCCTCTGTGGTAAGACTGTATGCAGGAGGCAGCTGTACCAGCATCATTTTGCCGTGACGCTGGATAATGGTCTTTCCGTAGACCTCGTCCTGCCAGTCGTACTGTATCTTCACAGCTTTTGCGTATTCGACTTTGCTGTCGCGCACCTGCTCGAAGGACGGGCACTGAGCAGCTCCGAGGGGAGTATTCACAGGCTCTGTCAGGTAGCAGGTACCGCGGATATCGTGGATATCACGGATATTCTCGCCTGCTGCAAGGCGTTTGCAGAGCTCCTGTATCTGGTGTTCGCCCATGCCGTACATGAGAAGGTCGGCACCGCTGTCCACAAGGACTGACGGGCGGACAGCATCGTCCCAGTAGTCGTAGTGAGCGAATCTGCGCAGAGAAGCTTCCAGTCCGCCTATAACAATAGGCACGTCGCCGAAATATTCGCGGAGTTTCTGACAGTACACGATTGCTGCACGGTCGGGACGCTTGCCTGCGACACCTCCTGCTGTGTATGCATCGTCGGAGCGCTTGCGCTTTGCAGCAGTGTAGTGAGCGACCATAGAGTCGATATTTCCCGCTGTTAGGAGAAACGCATACTTAGGAGCTCCGAAGCGTCGGAAGTCGCGGTCGGTATGCCAGTCGGGCTGTGCGATAACGCCCACCGTGAAGCCCATGCTCTCGATGAGGCGCGTAACGATAGCTGCTCCGAAGCTTGGGTGGTCAACGTAGGCATCGCCTGTTATGTATATATAGTCGAACTGTTCTATTCCCAGCTCGTCCATTTCTTTTTTGGTCGTAGGAAGAAAGCCTTCGTACATGATATCACCTCTCTGTGAGCATAAAGTATACTGACAATATGATAATTGCTCCTATAACGGCAGCTATGGAACACATAGGAATTATCTCGCTTTTGTATCCGCCGCCGTCAGATACAAGAGAAGGATTTTTGATCTTTGATACGTCGTACAGCTCAGGATTATCCTTGTATTTTTTTGATATGTAATCGCTGATGTGCATTTTTAATTCAGGTGAGAGAGCGTTTACGGCATCTTCTCCTCCCGAGTAAAGTGACTCTAAATATTCATCTTCTTCTGTACGTGGGATAGAACCTTCCGGAACGAGGATATTAACAGTATTTCCTTCATTTATCGTAAAAGCTTTAAGTCCGCGTGAAATAATACGGTATTTATTGCCGTTTTCAGCTTTTACTATAAAAGTATGTGATGTATATGTGCTTTTCCCATATCTGAATCTTTCTCTTTTAACGGATAATACTTTTGCTGACATTTTTACGCATTTTTCGACATATAGGCGTTCTTGTCTGATCTTTGACCTTATCAGCAGTATAAATATTATTTCAAGTATGGTCAAAATAGCCAGCATTGCAATGGAAAAGTGTTCTTCTTCCATATGATCAGCTCCCGTTACGTTATTCGTCCATTCTGCGCAGTCTCCACTCGTCGTACTGCATCTTCGACATGAGCACCTTTCGCGGCTTTGCGCCTTCACTTGCACCGATGACACCGCGTTCTTCAAGCTCGTCCATGATACGGGCAGCTCTTGCGTAACCCAGCTTCAGCTTTCTCTGGAGCATTGATGTGGAGAGCTGTCCTGCGTCTACAGCTACCTTCATAGCGGCTTCGACTATATCCTCGTCACTTCCGCCGCCTGCGGAAGCGCCTGTGTCAGCGCCTGACGAGCCGTTCTGGGACTGAGTTGCCATGATATCAACGGCTTCGGTTATCTGCGGATCGTATTTAGCTTCTGTCTGTTCCTTGATGTAGCGGACTGTCTCGGAGATATCCTCATTGGACGAGAAGCAGCCCTGCACACGTATGGGCTTTCCTGCACCTATCGGCATATACAGCATATCGCCGTTGCCCAGGAGCTTGTCGGCTCCGCCCATATCAATAATTGTACGTGAGTCTATCTGGGACTTTACCGAAAGAGCGATTCGGCTCGGGATATTTGCCTTGATAAGACCTGTGATAACGTCTGTGGTAGGACGCTGAGTAGCTACAACAAGGTGCATACCTGCGGCACGTCCCATCTGTGCAAGACGGCAGATGTAGTCTTCAACGTCTTTGCCTGCAACGAGCATCATGTCGGCGAGCTCGTCGATGAACACGACTATCTGCGGCATAGCGGTGAGCTCTTCGTTCTGAGCGGCAAGGTCGTTGTATGAGCGCAGATCGTTGGCTCCTGCTTCCGCGAAAAGATTATATCGGCGCATCATCTCATTCACAGCCCAGCACAGTGCTCCTGCGGCACGTTTGCAGTCCGTTACGATAGGTATGAGAAGATGCGGGATATTCTCGAATATCTTGAACTCAACGATCTTAGGGTCGATGAGTATGAGCTTTACCTCGTCGGGAGTTGCATTGTAGAGGATACTCATTATAATGGAACGTGTGCAGACGGATTTACCAGAGCCTGTTGTTCCTGCGATGATGACATGGGGCATCTTTGCGATGTCGCCGAGGATAATATTGCCCGTGATGTCCTTGCCCACGGCAAAAGTGAGCTTGCTGCGTGAATCCCTGAAATCAGGGGAAGCGATTATCTCGCGGAGAGTTACCATATCCTTGGTAGTGTTCGGGATCTCGATGCCGACTGCTGCCTTTCCCGGGACAGGAGCTTCTATACGAACGCCCTGTGCAGCAAGGCTGAGGGCGATATCGTCTTCAAGACCTTTTATCTTCGAGACTTTGATACCCGGACCGGGCTGTATCTCGTATCTTGTTATGGAAGGACCGCGGAAGATGTCCTTTATCTTGACTTCCACGCCGAAGCTGGAAAGTGTATTCTTGATGACCTCTGCCTTTTCGCGCATCTCCTCAACGGCTTCGGCACGGTTTGAGCGCACCTCGGGACGCGAGAGAAGGTCGATAGGCGGCAGGAAGTATATCGGCTTTTCCTCGGCAGGCTCTTCATCGGCTTCGTCCTCGGTGAGATCTACCTCGGGAGTATCGGGCTTGCCGTCGGCAGCCTTGCTTATGAGCTGTTCAAGTCCCTCATCTGTGGGGAGCAGCATTGTAGCTTCCGCATCGTCATGGCTGACAGGTGCGGCGGTGGGCTCGGGAGTTTCTTCCTCGGAGATATCTTCATTGATATCGTTTATCCTCGGAGCAGCCTCGTCCTCACCGTAGTCGATAAGGTGGTCGGTGGGGAGCGGGATATCGAAAAAGTCTTCGGGGAATGCGTCGGTGTCGTTTTTGCTGCGGACGTTCTGAGCCGGGCGCTTGCGAGGTGCTTTTCGCGGGGCAGGTGAGCTGACAGCAGCTTTGCCTGATGACAGCGCTTCGCCGATCTCGTCATCGAAGTCGTCGTCGATATCGTCGCCTATGAGCATTTCCTGAACGCTTCTGACGAATCTGCCTGTCCATACGAACGGCGATGCCAGCAGCTTGAGAAAGTCTATGATACCGCGTCCCGAAAGGAGCATACCGAATACGAAGAACATCACCAGTGATATAAGACGGGCTCCCAGCTTTCCGAAAAGCTTCAGCAGAGGAGCAGCGAAAAGCATACTTGCGACGCCGCCGCTTTCGTACTTTGCGCCGTCTTCATAGAGCATACGGAAGTGGCTGCGCAGAGTTCCGCCGGGGATAGATCCCACGAAGAATATCTGGAAGGCAGCGCTTGCGAGGAATATCATAGCGACGCACCATACAGTTCTGCCGCTGATATTCTTGCGTGTCTGCTCTGTGCCCAGCTTTATTGCTGTATATACCAGCAAAACAGGTATAAGGAATGCTGCTATCCCGAATAGTCCCAGCAGCAGATTATGTATTGCGAGCCAGCCCTTCGTGCCCTTTACGAGCACCATGAGCGCTGTGAGTATGCCCAGAGCAAAGAGTATTACCGACCAGAACTGGTTGCTGTCGTTCTGGGGAGCGCTTTTCTTGTTAGCTCTTGCAGGTTCTCGTTTAGGGGTATCTGTTTTTTTCTTTTGCTGACCCGAGGTCTTTTTTTTAGTTGATTCAGCCATTTGTGCCTCCGTTTTTGTTCTGTTTCACATTATGTAGCTGTGCCATTATAGCATATATTATGCGCAAAAAAGCGCGTATCGGCACAGCTGCGGTCAGTCCGCATATCTTTTTTCTGTATTTTCTATCATATCGTAAAGACAGTCCATTGCATCGCCGAGGGTGCCGAGACTGTCGATAAGTCCTGATTCTACGGCTTTTTCGCCTTCGATAACGCTCCCCACATCGAGAACGAGCTCCTCGGTGTTCATCATGAGCCTGCGCAGCTCGGATTCGGGGATATGACTGTTCTTGGTGATGAAGCTGACTATCCTGTCCTGCATTTTGTCGAAGTAAGCGAGCGTCTGCGGCACGCCGAGAACAGTGCCGTTCATGCGGACAGGGTGTATGGTCATTGAAGCTGTCGGGACGATAAAAGAGCGTTTCGCACTGACTGCCAGCGGAACGCCTATGGAGTGTCCTCCGCCGACCACAAGGGATACCGTAGGAGTCTTCATTCCCGAGATCAGCTCGGCTATAGCAAGACCTGCTTCCACATCACCGCCGACGGTGTTGAGTATGATAAGCAGTCCCTCCACGCTCCTGTCCTGCTCGATGGCGACAAGTGCAGGGATAATATGCTCATATTTAGTAGTTTTGTTCTGTTCGGCGAGTACATAGTGTCCCTCGATCTGTCCCACCACTGACAGGCAGTGTATAAGATGCTTGGAGTTGTGGGATACAGCCTGACCGCTTTCACGGGCAAGCTCTGCATCATCAAGGGCATTTTCGGTATTATCGCCGATATTCTTCTTTTCATCTGACATAGCATACACCTCCGAAAGCTATTTTGTGCAGCTTTCATGAGCGTATACATTATTTATTATATACTCTTGCAAAGTAAAAGTCAAGAGCGGCGTTTGCGCCCGAAGCAGCTTCCGAGCTGCGCGATAAATGCTGTAAAAAAAGCTTTTCCGCTTCGGTGTTTTGCGGGAGCTCCTTCTGCCGTGTTTAAGGGGACTGAGCCGTTCCATTGTGAAATTTGCTATTTTCCGCTTGACAAATAATAGGTTTTATTGTATATTAAATGTGTATGGACGTGGAGCGAACTGCGTCCAAAAAATAAATTTAATACGAGAGGGGTATTAAAAATGATAATCAAAAAATTAACCGCAGCAGTATCAGCTCTTGCTATGTCAGCAGGAGTACTTGCGTATATGCCTGAAAGCACAAAGGGCGATATCGCAAGTGTTGACGCAGCTTCTAAGTACAACTACGCAGAAGCTTTGCAGAAATCCATGTTTTTCTATGAGGCTCAGCAGGCAGGCAAGCTTCCTGAGTGGAACCAGGTATCATGGAGAGCTGATTCCATGCTCAAAGAGGACGGCACAGACAGTGACGTTATCCCGGGCGGCTGGTTCGACGCAGGCGACCACCTCAAGTTCACCCTTACAAATGCTTATACAGCATCTGTTCTTGCATGGGGACTTCTTCAGTATGGTGATACTGTAAAGAAGGTAGGTCTTGATGACATTTACCGCAAGAACCTCAAATGGGGCCTTGATTATGTTGCAGCCTGCGATCTCGGCGACAAGGTAATCGGTACTATCGGTGACGACGCATTCGACCACGTATGGTACGGCAGCCCTGAAGCATATATGAGAAAGTATACGCTCAAAACAGGCAAGGACACAAGACCTTATGATGAAATAACTTGCTGTACTACTGTTGCTGAAATGGCAGCAGCTCTTGCAGGCGGCTATATGGTATTCAAGGATACCGATCCTGATGCAGCAGCAGATTATCTCAAACACGCAAAGAGCCTTTTCAAGCTCGCTAATGACGTTTGGGCTAAAAACGGCAGCAATGCAAACAAGGACATGGGTGTCCAGGCAAAGTACTATAATACTATAAACAATCAGGGTACAGATAACTTCATAGACGAACTGTTCTATGCTGCAAACTGGATGTACATGGCTACAGGAGACCAGGCTTACCTTGACAAGTGCAAAAACGATTATATCCCGCTGTTCCCGCTTGAGAGCCAGTCAACTGAGCGCAAGTTCACTTGGGGCTTCTGCTGGGACGATACAACTCAGGGCGGCGCACTCCTCTATGCTATCAACACAGGCGATAAGGAGTGGATCGACCACATAAAGCATCACCTTGATTACTGGATGGAAGGCTACGGCGGAAAGAAGGTCAACAAGACTCCCGACGGACTTTCTCACCTCAATCAGTGGGGATCACTGAGATATGCTGAGGACGCAGCATGGATTGCTAAGGTTGCCTGCGATACTATCTTCAAGGACGACGCTTCACTTTGCGAGAAGTACAATACATGGGCTAAGAGCCAGATGGACTACGCTTTCGGTGACAACGACCTTGGACTCAGCTATGTCGTTGGTATGGGCAAAAACCCTGTAAATATCCACCACAGAGGTGCTTCGGGTATCCACGATGACCACTGGAACGCTCTCGGTACAGAGAAGAATGACGGTGGAAAGTGGCAGACAGAGTATGCACACGTTCTCTACGGCGCTCTCGAAGGCGGTCCTAACCAGGACGGAAGCTTCAAGGACGATAACGGTTCATACGAGAATACTGAGGTAGCTATCGACTACAATGCAGGCTACACAGCTTGTCTCTGCGCTATGGTAGAAGATTACGGCGGAGAGATCCTCGCTGACTTCCCACAGCCTGAGACTCCTAAGTGGGACGAGTGGCAGGTATCTGCTAAGATCAACGGTAAGGGCAACAGCTATACCGAGATCAAGGCATGGGCTATGAACCACACCGCTTGGCCTACAAGAATGTCAAAGGACATCGAGTACCACTACTTCTTCGACGTAAGCGAGCTCATCAAGGCAGGTCTTTCTGTAGATAATATCACAGTAACAAGCAACAGCCAGCAGTACAAGGAGGGCGAAGCAGGCTACGGCACTGTTTCGGGTCCTTACAAGTACGAGGGAGACCCGACAGGAAATACATACTACGCTAAGATCAAGTTCGAGGACGGCAGAGCTATTATGCCTACAGGTCAGAGCGAACACAGAGATGAGGTACAGTTCAGAGTAGCTATCCCTGACGCTATTGACGGCAAGTCTACAGCAGGCGCTTGGGATCCTGAGAACGACTGGTCTTATGACGGACTTTCAGCAAACGCTGACGACCTCACACTTCCTAATACTCTTGCAAAGCATATAACTATGTATGTTGACGGCAAGCTCGTATGGGGCACAGAGCCTGACGGTACAGAGCCCGCACCCTACGAAATTCCCAAACAGGAAACAACAACTACTACTACAAAAGTCACAACGACAACAACAACTGTCACCACAACAGTTACAACTTCAAATGTATCAAAGCCTGTTACATTATGGGGAGACGCTAACTGCGACAATGGCGTTGATATGGGCGACGTTGTTCTCATAATGCAGTCACTTGCTTCTCCTGACAAATACGGCAGAAATGGTTCAGAAGATGTACATCTCACCGATCAGGGTGCTGCAAATGCCGATGTTTACAAGAATGGCTCAGGTATTACAAACAGCGATGCACAGACTATTCAGAGGTTCTTACTTGGCTTAGTAAAGGAACTTCCTGAAAAATAATTGATTAATTCATAATTTAGAAATAAGAGGAAATACGTTTCCTCTTATTTTTTTTACCTTTTTGACATTGTGCACAAAAAGTTCTTTTTCCCATTAGGGAATCGAACGAAATTCCAGAAAACTATTTACTTTTTTTTTTCGATATAATATAATATAGACGATGAGTTGACAACGGTGCACCATCTTCACAGATGGCGACTCATTGCCGAAAACAAGGTATAAACGCAATGTTTGCACTGGCGTTGCGTGATAAATTATATTTAAATATCAGGGAGGGTATTCAAATGCACAAGAAAATTGCAAAGGCTATTACAAGCAGCCTCATGGCAGCTTCAATGCTCGCTTCAAGCGCTGTTGCTATCATGCCTATATCTGCTTCAGCAGCAGGCAGCTGTCTCGGTCAGAGTGACTTCGATGACGGTGTAGGTCTTCCATGGCATATCTGCGTAACTAACCCGGCAGAGCAGAAGTTTGATATTTCAGGTGGTACATATAACTGTACTATCGTTAACCCAGGCGGAAAAGAGCGCGGCGGTGACTCCAGATGGGACTGCCAGTTCAGACACAGAGGTCTCTCGATCAAACAGGGTCATACATATCATTACCACTGGGAGTTAGACGCTTCCAATGCCGGTGAGCTCCACACTCACATCGGACCACTCAGTGGTGAAGGCGGCGTATGGCAGAACAACTCTAAAACATGGGATCAGGGCTGGGACAACGTACCGATCAAGAAGGGCAAGAATGAATTCGACGGTGAATTTACCGCTAAGGAAACTCTTGAAGTTGCTGAGTGGGCATTCCACTACGGCGGTTCAGGCCCTTACCAGGATAAAGACTGTTTCCCTGTTGACACAGTTCTCAAGTTCGATAACATGATCCTTGAGTGTAAGGATTGCGGCGATACATATGTTGACGAGAACAAGACACCTTGTCTCTGGGATCCTACAAACGAACTCGGCGTTATCACTCCTCGTAGTGACGTAAGAATCAACCAGGTTGGTTACTATCCAAAGTCACAGAAGATCGCTACATATGCTACATCTTCCGAGAAGAGCGCTGTTTCATTCACAGTTAAGGATTCTTCAGGTAAGACTGCATTCACAGGTACAGGTAAGGTTGTAGGCTACGATAAGAACGCAGGCGACTACTGTCAGCTCCTCGACTTCTCAAGCGTAACTGCACCAGGTACTTATACAATCGAAGTTGACGATTCAAGCAATACATACAAGAACAAGAAGACCGGCGAGACATACAAGATGTATATCAGCCACGAGTTCAAGATCGGTGACGATGTATACGACGGCGTTCTCAAGAATGCTATGAACTACTACTATCAGAACCGTTCAGGTATGGATATCGAAGAAGAGTACATCACTTCTTACAATCCTAAGGACAAGAAGAGCAAGCTTGCTCATAAGGGTGGTCATGCTCCTTCAGATGAGGCTTATGTACAGTCTGAGTGGGTTAAGTCCTACGGTCAGAAGTTCGACGGAGATATGGGCTACACTGTTGACTGCGTAGGCGGTTGGTACGATGCTGGTGACCACGGTAAATACGTTGTTAACGGCGGTATCTCTGTATGGACTCTCCAGAATATGTTCGAGAGATCTAAGGTTATGAAGCAGGACGCTAAGTGGGCTGACGGAAAGGCTATGTCTATTCCTCAGAGCTACAGCGTTGGTAACATCAAGTTCGACGGCACAGGTTCACCTGATGTTCTCGATGAAGCAAGAGTTGAGCTCGAGTGGATGTTCAACATGATCGTTTCATCTAAGGATACAGAGTGGGGCAGCAGCTGCGAAGGTCTCGTATACCACAAGATGCACGACCACAAGTGGACAGGTCTTGCTACAAAGCCTTTCGACTACCAGAAGGAGTGGGGTACAACTCGTATCGTTAAGCCACCAACGTATGCAGCTACATTCAACATGATCGCTTGTGCTGCACAGGCTGCACGTCTCTGGGAAGACTACGATTCAACATTCGCTAAGAAGTGCCTTGACAATGCTAAGAAGTCTTGGGAAGCTGTAATGGCTAAGAAGTCCAAGTGGCAGATCCAGACAGGCTCATGGAAGACAGATCCTCAGTTCGCTCCTCTCGATCAGGCTATCGGCGGCGGCGGATACGGTGACTCTTACGTTGAGGACGACGCTTACTGGGCAGCTTGTGAGCTCTTCGCTACAACAGGCGACAGCGAGTACTATGACTTCCTCAGCGCATATAAGAACAAGAACGACGGCGACGGTCACGATAAGGCATTCGACATCACAACAAGCCTTGGCGGTGGTGAGAACCACGGATCATTCAGCTCATTCAACTGGGGCTGTACAGCTGGTCTTGGTACAATTTCTCTCTACCTCAGCGACAAGACTTCTGCTGCTGATAAGAAGACAATTGCTG
Source organism: Ruminococcus flavefaciens (assembly GCA_902780115.1). Lineage (GTDB taxonomy): Bacteria > Bacillota > Clostridia > Oscillospirales > Ruminococcaceae > Ruminococcus > Ruminococcus flavefaciens_Y. The sequence continues at coordinate 10,603 of CACZEJ010000046.1, forward strand.
CTAACATCAAGACTGCTGCTGACGAGTACATTAAGTTTGAAAACCGTGAGACAGACAAGAGCAAGGACAACGGTATGGGTATCCCATACGTTGGTACTAAGTTTACTGATGATATCAACTGCCCAGGCGAGGAAATCGAGGGTTATGAGTGGGGTTCAAACTCATTCGTAATCAACAACGCTATGGTTATGGCTTATGCTTACGATGTAACTCAGGATACAACTTATATCAACGGTGTTACAACAGCTCTTGACTACATCTTCGGACGTAACGGTAACGACTTCTCTTACGTTTCCGGCTACGGCGATACAGAGATGGTAGTCAGAATCAGGAAGATCCAAGAGAGGTTCTGAGCAGCA
>CACZEJ010000047.1 GCA_902780115.1 Ruminococcus flavefaciens
TTACGACGGAAAATACGTATACGGAGCACAGTTCCACCCTGAGAAGAGCGGCGAAACAGGACTGAAGATACTTCGCAGCTTTGGAGAACTTATATGACATATAAAAGCCTTCTTTCATGTTCTTACAATACAAGAGAGCTCGGCGGCATTAAAACAGCTGACGGCAGCATAACGAAAAATAATGTTTACTGGCGCAGCGATGTCCCTGCAAAGCCTGTGTCAGAGGATATCAGGAAGCTCCTTGATAATCGCATCACTGTTGTAGTTGATATGCGCACGGAAGCGGAGCTTATGAAAACTCCTGACGGGCTTGCGGAGCTGGCTGAGTTTGAGTATCATCATTTCCCGATAACCGAGGGAAGCGGTGTACCTGAAAGCCTTGAAGCTGTGCCGCGTTCTTATATGGATATTGCACTTGCAGAGAATATGCCGAATGTGATGAAGGTCATTGCTGAAAGCAGCAGCGGCGTACTTTTCCACTGTACGGCAGGCAAAGACCGCACAGGCGTAGTAAGTGCGATAATTCTCATGGTCTGCGGAGCTGACAGAGAGTCCATAGTCAGGGATTATGTCGTCAGCCGCGAGTACAACCACAAAAGGCTCGAAGCCTTTCTCGCAGCTCACCCCGAAGTTGACAGGAATATCGTACTCGCCAATGAAAATAGCATGAACGGCTTTATTGATATGTTTACGGAGCGCTTCCCGATGCCCGAGGGTTATTTCAGGTATCTGGGATTAACGGCTGAACACGCTGATATGATAAGAAATAAATTAACGAGGTAAAGAAATGAGCGGAATAATACTCTGTAGGTCCAAATACGGTGCTTCCGCAAAGTATGCGGAGTGGCTTTCACAGGAGACAGGCTTCAAGGTAACAGACACAAAAAAAGCTGATATAAAAGAGGTCGCAAAATATGACACTGTCGTTCTCGGCGGCGGTGTATACGCTTCTTCCATAGCAGGGATAGCGTTCCTGAAGAAGAACATATCAGCGCTGAAAGGCAAAAACATATATGTTTACTGCTGCGGAATGGCACCGCTTAGCGAAGAGGTGCTGGGCATACTGAAAAAGAAGAATCTCAGCGGAGAGCTTTCAGATATACCGCTTTTCTACTATCAGGGAAAGTGGGATATGAATGACCTGAACTTATCTGATAAGGCAATGATGAAGCTGTACATAAAGATGCTTGAAAAGAAAGACCCGTCCGAGTTAAAGGAATATGACCGTCCGATGCTTGAAGTCAAGGATAAGACAATGGACTGGACTGACAAAAAGAACCTCGGACCTCTGCTTGAACTCATCAGATCAAAAGGAGAATAATCATGATAATTTTACCTGCAATAGATATAAAGGACGGCAACTGTGTGCGTTTGTTCAAGGGCGATTTTTCTACTGTAGAGAAGGTCGCTTCCGATTATCTTGAAACTGCAAAGAGCTTTGAAGCAGCAGGTTCTGAGTGGATACACATGGTTGACCTTGACGGTGCCAAAGAGGGCAGACCCGTCAACACAAAGATATACACAGATGTAGCTGAAAAGACAAGCTTAAAGGTGGAGCTCGGCGGCGGTATCCGCAGCATAGAGACTATAAAGGAATACCTTGATATGGGTATCACCAGAGTTATCCTCGGTTCTGTAGCTCTTAAAAATCCTAAGCTTGTATGCGAAGCTGTTGAGAAATTCGGCAGCGAAAAGATAGTAGTAGGGATAGATGCGATGAATGAAATGGTCGCAACTGAGGGCTGGCTCGAAAGCTCGGACGTACACTACATAGACCTTGCGAACAAGATGATAGAGTCGGGAGTAAAGTACTTTATCTTCACAGATATCTCCAAGGACGGCACTCTTTCTGGCGTTAACTGCGAGCAGCTCAAAAAGCTTGCAGACGCTACCGAAGGCAGAGCAAATATCGTAGCAAGCGGCGGAGTCCATACTATGGAAGACATCGTTGCCTGCAAGGAAATGGGACTTTACGGAACTATATGCGGAAAGTCTATCTACAAGGGAACTCTGGATCTCAGAGAGGCTATTGAATATGCGGTGAAGTGATATGAAAAAGTTCAGACCAACAAAAACATGGATCATCTCAATAATCATAGTTGCATTATGTTCGGCAGTATTTATAGCAGCAGAGATAATGGGAAAAGAAATACCTGATAAAGCAATACGTGTGATAGGTCTTGTGGGACTTGTTTCGATACTTGTACTTGCCTATTCGACTATGAGAACGATAGGCAATATGAACAGACAGGATGAAGAAAAATAAAAAGTACGTTGATATCCATTCGGTCATAAATTTCATATCTTTCGGTATGCTTGCCGTATATTTCGTGTATATGCTGACGGTCTTCGGGAACTTTCCCGAACAGATAGGCATACATTACGGCGAGGACAATGAGTTTGATGTATATGCATCAAAAGCCTATGCATTCTTCCCGGTTATTGCAGGCTTCGGACTGGCTACAGTATTCACCGTCGGAAGTATTGCTGTGAATAAGGTAAAGTGCATAAGCAAAAAACTGAGCGAAACTGACGATATCTATGTCAGAAAAACTGTACTTATCGCTCTTGACGCTATGAAGCTGTTTTGGGCAGTATTCTATACCATATGGGCGCACTGTGTTATACACCAGACGAGAATGTTCACATTCGGTTTACCCATAAGAGAATTTCAGACTTTACCTGTACTGATAATAATAGGAGCTTTTCTGGCAATCGACAGCAAAGTCAGACTGAAAAAAACGAAAAAGTACATAATCGCGTGTGAATTATTATTGATCGCAGCGGTGATATTCGTAAAGATAATTAGAAATAATTTTTAAGGAAGTGAGAAAATGCTTGCAAAGAGAATAATCCCTTGCCTTGATGTAAGAAACGGCAAGGTAGTTAAGGGCGTAAATTTTGAGGGAGTACGTGACGTAGGTGATCCTGTAGAGTGTGCTGAGGAGTACAACAAGCAGGGAGCTGACGAGATCGTATTCTATGATATCACAGCTTCATTTGAGGGACGCGGAGTTTTCCTTGACGTTGTAAGAGACACAGCTAAGAAGGTATTCGTGCCGCTTACAGTGGGCGGCGGTATCAAGACCGTTGACGATATCCGTGAGGCTCTTCGTGCAGGAGCTGACAAGGTATCGGTTAACTCACAGGCAGTACAGAACCCGCAGCTCATCAAGGACGGAGCTGACATATTCGGCAGTCAGTGCATCTGCGTAGGTATAGACGCAAAGAAGATAGCGGATAACAAGTGGACTGTCTATATAAACGGCGGACGCAAGGACATGGGCATCGACCTTATCGACTGGGTACACACTATCGAAAAACTGGGAGCAGGCGAGATATGCCTCAACTCCATAGACGCAGACGGAACTAAGGAAGGATTTGATATCCCGATGCTGAAGGCTGTATGCGACAATTGTTCTATCCCTGTTATTGCCAGCGGCGGAGCAGGAAAGATAAACGATTTCTATGAAGTGTTCGAGAAAACAGGAGCTACAGCAGCACTTGCGGCTTCACTCTTCCACTTCAAGGAGCTCACAGTGGGCGAGGTCAAGGACTACTGCCGCGGCAAGGGCGTTATCGTTCGCTGATGAATTACATCAGGGGCGTTAAGCTCGAAAAGCTCACAAAGGAGCTTGGATATGCCGCGAAGCTTCCTGCTGTGAGAAGTCTTGCAGAGGCAGAGGAGCTTGCATTTACAAGTACTGTAATATATTTTGTTGGTGAGAACGGAACCGGAAAGTCGACCTTGCTTGAAGCCATAGCTGTAAAGTATGGTTTCAACGCAGAGGGCGGCTCGCTGAACTTTTCTTTTTCCACAAAGGAAACGCACTCGCCGCTGCATAGTGCAATAAAGCTTGTACGTGGTATAGAACGTCCGAAAACAGGTTTCTTTCTCAGGGCTGAGAGCTTTTATAATGCAGCGTCGTATGTTGATACTCTCGGAAGCGAAATACTTGATGTATACGGTGGTGTGTCGCTTCACGAGCTGTCCCACGGCGAGAGTTTTTTTGCACTTGTCATGAACCGCTTTACAGATCATGGGCTTTATATCCTCGACGAGCCTGAAGCGGCTCTTTCACCATCGAGACAGCTTTCACTGCTCATGAGGATAAAAGAACTTGCGGACAACGGCAGTCAGTTCATAATAGCGACCCATTCGCCGATAGTTCTTGCTTGTCCGAATGCGGATATATATGAGCTGAGCAGCAAGGGCATAGTAAAGACAGCTTATGAGGATACAGAAACATACAGCGTTATGAAAGCTTTTATGGACAGTCCTGAGCGTATGATAGACCACTTGTTTGAAAAGGAGTAAATATGATAAAGATAGACATGAACGACCTCGACAAATTTTTCGTTAAGGGAGAGCTTATCCCTGCGATATGCTATGAGGTCAACACAAAGACAGTTCTTATGCTTGCGTATATGAACAAGGAGAGCCTGAAAAAGACTCTTGAAACAGGATATACATGGTTCTGGAGCCGTTCTCGTCAGGAGTACTGGAACAAGGGAGCAACTTCGGGACACTTGCAGAAGGTCGTATCCATATACGGCGACTGCGACAACGATACACTGCTTGTAAATGTTGAGCAGACGGGAGTTGCCTGTCATACAGGAAGCTACAGCTGCTTTTTCAATGAAATATATAATACAGAGGAGAATGAATAATATCGCAGCAAAAAACGGCGACAATGACGAGCTCATGAACGAGATCAACGACCTGCTCTATCACGTAATGGTTCTCTGTGCAAATCAGGGACTTGACTGGTCTGACGTTGAGAGAGTTCTTGACGAGAGAAACGAAAAGATCGGCAATCTCAAGAAGTTCCACGAAGTTGACAAGAATACATGATGAAAAAAGCCTGAGAATAAATCTCAGGCTTTCATTTTGATAAAATACTATGCTGAAAATAATTATGGGATTCCAAAGGGACTTTGTTCCTTTGGCAGAGCCTCTGGTGGGGTGTGGGGCGAAGCCCTGCATATCGTCAGGCGCTTCGCAAAGGGTGAATTTTAAAACAGTACGGTGGACTGTTTTAAAAGAGGGAACGCCTTGCAAGTGAAGGCGTTCCCTACAAAATAACTATTCATTTTAGTCTACGGATTATTTTTTCCTTATCCGCCCATCTGCGTCCTGAAATCCTTAGTGTCGAGGAAATCGAACAGAGCGGTGAGTATGTCATTGTAGCACGGTATATAGATATGTATACCGTCACCAGATGTATAATCATCGCGGAGGTCGAGATTCTCGTCGCAGACGACCGAATAAGCGTCGAAGAAAACTATTTTGGGCGAGTCCATATCCTCCACCATTTGTTTGAGAGCAGCATTGTACTCGCGCACGACATCGTTGCGGATAACGTCACAGTATGAGCACACGGGAGTAATAGCAGCGACAACGATATTGATATCGGGAACTCGCTGGCGTATCTGGTCAATAACGTCGCGGTATCGCTGGACAAAGGTTTCGGGCGAGTTCATATTAACGTCGTTCATTCCCACAGACATATACAGCAGCCGCGGACGGATATAGTCCACTGCGTCGATCATGCCGATGTCGCCGTTACCGTAATTGAAGGTGAAGTAGTCCAGATTCCACATTGACACGGATTCCGTTGCGATATTATGAATATCAGGGATAAATCCGTAGTAATCGAAGCCGAGAGCGAGAGAGTCTCCCGCAACAGCAAGTCTGTCCTGATAGAACGAGCTGTTGGGTGAAGTGCCCGCATAGACTGTCGGCGCACAGACTTCAAAAGGTGAAGTCGTAAAAGTTGTAGTAGTTGTTGTCACGGTCGTTGTAGTGACAGTAGTTATACGGCACTCAGTCAGCTCATCGGAAATGATTTCCGAAGCAGCATCAACAGCCGAGACAATGAGCTTTGAGCCTTTATTATCTCCTCTGCCGTTATGTAGAGAGGAGGTCATGGAAATGCATAATAATACCGAAAAAAGCAAAAGGATCACAGTTATCGGACTATTCAGCATTTTCAAAAACTTTTTTTTCATAAAATACACTTCCTGTAGCTTGTGGGAGCCCCCACGGAGAAAGCTCATATAAGAGCGCAGACTATATTTTACCACATTTTTCGGAAAATGTAAAGTCAAAATAGTATCAACATAAAATTCATAGTTTTTACCTTGACATTATTGCCGAGTGGGAGTATAATTATTGTTAACTGAGCGCAGGCGGCTATTTGCGCATATTTGAATATTTTTTCAGGAGTGTATTTATATGAATAATGTTAAGATAACAGATCTTTATGATCTTTCACACAGTGCTGCAAAGGAGTACCTCAGCAGGTTCACATACCCATGGGAGGCTCTCAAGGGAATCAGCAGCTTTATAATCGAACTTGGAGCAACACTCAGTCCCGATGAGTACGATAATCCTGCCGAGAATGTATGGGTACACAAGACAGCAAAGGTGTTCCCGTCGGCATATCTCGGAGCTCCATGTATAATCGGAGCAAATACCGAAGTGCGTCACTGTGCGTTCATCAGAGGAAGCGCACTTGTCGGCGAGAACTGTGTTGTGGGCAACTCCGTGGAGCTCAAAAATGTTATCCTTTTTGACAACGTACAGACACCGCACTATAACTACGTAGGCGACAGCATACTCGGCTATAAGTCTCACATGGGAGCAGGTTCCATCACATCTAATGTAAAGTCTGACAAGACAAATGTTGTGATAAAGTCAGATGCCGAGGAGCTTGAAACAGGCATCAAGAAAATAGGTGCAATGCTCGGTGACTTTGTTGAAGTAGGCTGCAACAGCGTACTGAATCCGGGAACAGTTATCGGCAGAAATTCCAATATCTACCCCACAAGCTGTGTAAGAGGAGTCGTACCTTCCGACAGCATCTATAAGACAGGCGGAGTTATAGTTCACAAGGCATAAGCGGAGGAGTAAAAGTGAAAAGAAAGATATTAGCGTCTGCTGCATTTACAGCGGCATTTGCCCTCACGGTAACAGCTTCGTGTTCGGACAACAACACTGATGATTATCTTTACGAAACGACAACGACGGAAGTGACAACTACCGAAGAAACTACAACTACCACCACAAAGCAGCATACGACGGAAGCAACAACAGAAGCTAAGAAGGAGTATCCTGAGCTCGTGAATACATACTCGGGAACATATGCAGCTTCACAGGGAGTTACAGCTCTTGATCTTTCTGTGTTTGGAACAGACGATGACGGCGTAATACAGGCACTTTTCTCATTCCATGAAGATCCGTCGAATACTGGAGTACCATCGGGAAGCTACCTCATGGAGGGTACTGTTGATGAGGAAAAGTCAGTTAACGGTGTGATAGCGGTCGATTTCAAAGGCTCAAAATGGGACAAGAAGCCTGAAACATACAATATTATCGAATTCAAGGCATATTTTGACCCTGAAAACGGCATTGTGAAGTCTGACAAATACGAGCTGAAGCTTAAAAAGACAGCAGGAGCTGATCTTGGTATACTTGTAAACAGATATGAGGGAGAGTATACTCCCGAAGCAGGCGAGAAGGAGATAAGCTTTGATATCGTAAACGTAGGAAATCACGGCGATATAGAGGCGGTATTTGAGTTTGAACCTGAAAAAGGCAAAAAGGTAAGCTTTATAAGCGAGGGACAGGTAAGCAATATCGCATCAGACGGCAGGATAACAGCTTCATTTACAGGTGTTGAATGGCTGGAAGAAGCAAAGGACAAGAAGTATATCGACTTCGAGGGAGTTTTTTCAGCTGACGGCAGAACTCTTACAGAAAACGGCGGACACAATATAAAGCTCGCTGTAAAATAACACATCAGGCTGCCTTCGGGCAGCTTTTTTGTTTACTTTTTTCGCTTAAAATATTGTAAAATAAGACAAAATGTGGTATGATAAAAATAGTATTTGCCCACTGACGGCAGAATGGAGGACTGTATGGAGAATAAGATCACTTTCAGCGGCAATATGACTGCACAGATCAATTTTGCGATGCAGCAGAATTACGTACCTGTTTTCAGAAATATCATCATGACAAACAACTCCGATGAGGAACTGAAAAATGTTCGGCTAAGGATAAGCTTCGAGCCTGAATTTGCAGGGACTTTTGAGTCTGTGCCTGTTGACCTCAGACCTGCACAGCCTGTGGAGATAACACCTATAAATATAATCATGCGCTCAGAATATCTTTTCAGTCTCACTGAGAAGCTTGTGGGCAGTGTTACGATAGAAGCACTTCAGGGAGAAGAAGTCCTCGCCTCAGAGAGCAGGACCATCGAACTCCTTGCATACGACCAGTGGTCGGGCATAAACTTTATGCCTGAGACTGCCGCGGCATTTGTATCGCCCAATCACCCGAAGGTTCAGGAGATCATCGCAGCCGCAGGAGCGTACCTTAACAAATGGAGCGGCGATCCTGCGTTTACGGGGTATCAGACAAGGAACCCTAATATCGTCAAGCAGCAGATGGGAGCTATATATGCAGCTCTACAGGAGCAGAATATAGCTTATGCCATGCCGCCTGCAAGCTTTGAAGATGCCCAGCGCATACGTATGCCTGATGCGGTGCTTGAATCAAAGCAGGGTACCTGTCTTGATCTTTCGGTGCTTTACTGTTCTTGCCTTGAAGCAGCAGGACTGAACTCTCTCCTTGTTCTGGTGCAGGGGCATGCTTTTGCAGGCTGCTGGCTTGAGAACGAGACATTCTCTGACTGTCTGCAATATGACGTATCGGCTCTTACAAAGCGTATAGCTCACGGTATAGATGCAGTATGCCTTGTTGAGTGTACAGATTTCGTTGCAGGAAAGAATACGGACTTTGATATCGCCGAAAAACACGCGGCGAGCAGCCTTGAAGATCCTGACAAATATTATTTTGCAATAGATATCGCACGTACACGATCAAGTGGTATTAGACCCGTACCTTCGAGAGTATCCGAGGACGGAACGTTCAAGGCTGTTGATTACGGTGCAAGAAAAAAGTCAGAGATAACGTCTGCTCCCAATGAGATAGATATTAACGGACAGAGTGTAGCCGATGCCGAGGGAAGAGAAGTCACAAAGCAGGTGATGTGGGAGAGAAAGCTCCTTGATCTCAGTCTCAGGAACAGTCTTCTCAATTTCCGACCGTCAGCTATGAGTGTACAGCTCATGGTCAGCGATCTTGGCATACTCGAAGATGAGATGTCCAACGGTGAGGACTTCAAGGTGCTTCCCATGCCGAATGACATGACATTGCAGATCTCTGACAGCAAGATATACGAGATCGAGAACGAGCGCGACATCATCACAGCTATTTCCGAATCCGAGTTCAAGAGCCGCCGCCTGCGTACATTCATGAAGGATACCGAGCTTGAAAAGGTCATGAAGAAGCTACACAGACAGGCAAAGGTGAGCATAGAGGAAAACGGTGTCAATACAATATATCTGGCACTTGGTTTTATACGCTGGTTTGAGACAGAAAAGAGCGACAAGCCCCGTTATGCACCGCTTGTGCTCGTACCTGTGGATATTATCCGCAAGGTACAGGAAAAGGCATATGTTATACGTATGCGCGATGAGGACACACAGGTCAACATCACCATGCTTGAATATATCAGACAGACCTTCGGCATCGACATCAAGGGACTTGACCCTGTTCCCGAGGACGAAAACGGCGTGAATCTACAGCTTATCTTCAATACAGTCCGTCAGGGCATCATGGCTCAGCCCCGTTGGGACATAGTTGAGTATGCATTCATAGGACAGTTCTCGTTCAACCGCTTCATCATGTGGAACGATATCCGCAACCGTGCAGACGAGCTTGCGAAGAATAAGGTCGTTGCAAGCCTTATCTCGGGCAGGACAGAGTGGGAAGGCGATGACCTCTATATATCGCCCCTTGATCTTGATACAAAGGTCTCGCCCACAGATCTTGTTGTGCCGCTTAGTGCCGATTCATCGCAGCTTGCAGCGGTATATGCTGCATCTCAGGGCAAGAGCTTCGTGCTTCACGGACCTCCGGGAAGCGGAAAGTCCCAGACCATCACAAATATGATAGCAAGTGCGCTGTATCAGGGAAAATCCGTACTTTTCGTTGCTGAAAAAATGGCAGCCCTTTCCGTAGTCGAGAAGCGACTGAACAAGGTCGGTCTCGGACCTTTCTGCATAGAGCTCCATTCAAACAAAGCTCAGAAGAGAGCAGTTCTGAAACAGCTTGAAGAAACTCTGAATGTGGGCAGGATAAAAGCTCCTGCCGAGTATAAGGCGCAGGCTGACAAGCTTGCTGAGATGCGCAAAGAGCTCAACGGCACTATGGAAGAGATTCATAAAATCCGCAATTTCGGCTGCTCTTTGTATGATGCAGCTGTAAGATACGAGAAGAACAGCTGCTTCGGCGGCAAGTTCACGTTTACTGATGCGCAGCTCGATGCTATGAGCGAAACCTCTTACACCACATGGCGTGAGACACTGGAAAGCCTTGCTGCGGCAGGCAGAGAATTCGGCGACGTGACCACGACAGCTCTTGGAATATGCGAGCTCTCATCATGTACTCCCGAAACGAGAGGAGCTATGGAGGCAAAGCTGAAAGAGTTTAAAGCAGCTCTTAATGCTGCACAGGGCGATACTGCACAGCTTGCTTCGTATACGGGCAGCAGCGAGATGACCTTCGAGGAATGCAAGCTTGCTGCGGAGATAATCACAGCTTCCTCTAACGGCGAGAAGCTTCTTCCCGATATCATAGCGGACAGCCGCTGGAACGGATATAAGGAGCTGGCACACTCTCTTATCAGCACAGGCAAGGGACTTTCTCAGATAAAGAGTGAACTCCTCGAAAAGTTTGAACCCTCCGTACTGAGCTATAATGCGTCCGATGCACTTGTCAGGTGGAAGACTGCACAGGGCAAGTGGTTCATTCCGAAGAGCATGGGCAGCAGTAAGCTTGTCAAGGAGCTTGCTGCACACGCGAAGTCTGCTTCGTCAGTCACAAAGGATAATATCACACAGTATTATGATAAGATTAATCAGTTCAACGTGCTCAAAGGGCAGATATCGTCATCTCAGCCTGATCTGCTGAAATACTTCGGCACACTAAGGCTTGACGAGAATACCGACTGGAACGATGTTGAGAACTGCACCGCACGTTCGTCCGAAATTGCCGAAAAGGTGGCAGCTTCCACGTTTACTGCGGAAATAAAGCAGAAGCTGTGCGAGAGCATTTCTAAAGGCATAAGCGGCGATACTTCAAAGATATCCGCAATTTTTTCTGCACTTGAGAATATCACATCGCAGCTCCGCAGCAGCTTCGGGATAAATACAGACAAGCTAATTGCAGGTGAGAGCTGGTGCAGCGACGCTCAGCAGAAAGCAGATGCTGTTATCGAAGCTCTTCCGCAGCTCAAGGAATGGACGGGCATAGTTGCTATCTGCAACAGGCTCAAAGAGCTTGGTATTGCCAATGTCGCGGAAGCCTACATAAACGGTGAAGTCCCAACTGAGCAGCTTATCCCTGCATTTGACTGCGATATCAGCAGGGCAATGGTAACGACAACTATTTCCCGCAGCAGTGAGCTTTCACGTTTTCAGGGCACACTTTTTGAGGATACTATCAGGCGCTTCGGCGAGGTCATGGACAACTTCTCCACACTCTCCATCAAGGAGCTTGCTGCCGAGCTTTCGGCTAAGATACCGACACCCGGCAGCTCTGCAAACAGCTCGGAGATAGGAATACTTCAAAAGGCTATAAAGTCAAATGGCAGAATGATGTCCATACGCAAGCTTTTCGACAGCATACCCAATCTGCTGCGCAGAATGTGTCCTGTAATGCTCATGAGCCCGATATCGGTGGCGCAGTATATCGACCCGTCTTACCCTAAGTTTGACCTTGTTATCTTTGACGAGGCTTCACAGCTTCCGACCTGCGAGGCTGTAGGAGCTATCGCACGAGGTGAGAACGTTATCGTCGTGGGTGACCCGAAACAGCTGCCGCCAACGAGCTTCTTTGCATCAAATCAGGTGGACGAGGAGAACTACGAAAAGGAAGATCTCGAAAGCGTGCTTGATGACTGTCTTGCACTTTCAATGCCGCAGAAGCATCTGCTCTGGCATTACCGTTCACGCCATGAAAGTCTCATAGCTTACAGCAATTCTAAGTATTACGAAAACAAGCTCTATACCTTCCCGTCGCCTGACGATCAGGTCTCAGAGGTGAGCTGGGTACACGTTGAGGGCTACTATGATAAGAGCTCCACACGTACAAATAAAGCGGAAGCACAGGCAGTTGTGGCAGAGATATGCCGCAGACTCAGAGATGAAAAGCTGAGAAAGCTTAGTATCGGTGTCGTTACGTTTAGTCTGCCTCAGCAGAACCTTATCGACGACCTTCTCATGGACGCATACCGTGACGATCCGAAGCTCGAAGATTACGCAAACGAGATGTACGAACCCATACTCATCAAGAACCTCGAAAATGTTCAGGGCGATGAGCGTGATGTCATCATGTTCTCTATCGGATACGGTCCTGACAAGGACGGCAAGGTGTCTATGAACTTCGGTCCGCTCAACCGTGACGGCGGCTGGAGAAGACTTAATGTTGCGATATCACGTTCAAAGTGTAAGATGATAGTATTCTCAGTCATCACTCCTGATATGATAGATCTTTCACGTACACGTTCAGACGGCGTTGAGGGGCTAAAGGGCTTCCTTGAATTTGCTTCAAAGGGCAGGAGTGCTCTTCCTGTGAGAGCAGGCTCAAACAGCAGCAGCGAGGGCTTTGAGACAGTTGTTGCTGCTGAGATAAAGAAGCTGGGTTATGACTGCAAGTGCAGTGTGGGCTGCTCTGACTACAAGATCGACGTTGCTGTAGTGAATCCCGATAAGCCTGACAGCTACATCATGGGTATAAACTGTGGCAGTGAAGCACATTATCATAACGGAACAGCAAATGACAGATGTCTGTCCCAGCCTGCTGTGCTTAAAGGACTGGGGTGGAACGTCATGAACGTCTATATAATCGACTGGCTGGATAATAAGGACAAAGTTCTCGGCAAGATAAAGGCGGAGATCGACGCAGCTGTTGAACGCTACCGCTGTCCTGCGGCTGCTCCCGAGACAGAGGAGAAGAAAAAGCAGGAGCTTGTCTTTGAGACAGAGGAAGTGAGCAGCTTTGCTGAGAGCTTCCACAAGTTTGAGCCGTTCAGGATAAAGGCTCTGGGGACTTCCGAAAACTTCAACGAGAGCAGTCTTGCGAAGATAAGCAAGTGTATAAATGATATACTTACGGCGGAAGCTCCCATGAACAAGAAGGTGCTTGCGAAGAAGACATTCTCATGCTGGGGCATATCACGTCCCGGAGCTAATATGAAGGCTCTGTTCGATGCAGCTCTTGCAAAGGCAGACGCTAAGACAACGAGCGCAGGTGAGAACGAGTACGTATGGCTCGGAAGTCAGACTCCCGAATTATATGACAAGTGCAGGAGCGTATATATTGGCGATGAAAAGCGTGATATAGACGATGTAGCTCCCGAGGAGATAGCTGTGGGCATCAGGGAGATAATGTCCCGTCAGGTGGCTATGGCTCGTGAGGACCTTCTCCGCGAGGTAGCTCATCTCTTTGGATTTACAAGGGTCACACCTACTCTGGAGGTATCTGTAGCTCTTGGCATAAAAGCCGCTAAAAACCGCGGCTGGGTAGGATTCTCGGAAGACGGAAGAGTATCCTATACAGGAAAATAAAACTATGGAGGACGAAATTGAAACGACTTCTCATAATAATAGGAAAAATAATCGTTAAGCTGCTTCAGCTGATGCACAGAAATGCCGGAAATCTCCCAGGTATCATACTGTGGCATCTGTCGAGGCACAAGGCAGTATCCATGTTCAAGGTGGACTGTCCCATAATCGCTGTGACGGGAACTAACGGAAAGACCTCGGTCACAAACTGCATCGCTCAGCTCTTCGAGCGCAGCGGAAAGAATATCATCATAAACAAGGAGGGCAACAACCTTGATACAGGAATATGCTCCATGCTGCTGAAATACTGCGATATGTCGGGCAGGGTAAAGGCTGATTACCTCATACTTGAAACAGACGAATCCCACGTACCCGTTGTATACTCGCAGCTCAAACTGGACACACTGGTGGTGCTGAATTTCTTCCGCGATCAGCTTGACAGAAACGGCGAAATGGAGACTCTTATCCAGAAGATAAACGGCTTCTGCAAGACCTTTGAGGGCAATCTCATTCTCAACGGCGACGACCCCAATACAGCTCGTCTGGGCAGGGCAAATCCCAAGAACAAGAACGTGAAGTACTTCCACGCCGAGCCATACGCTTTTGCGACAAAGAAGATATTTGAAGCCTCTGAGGGCCGCTTCTGTCCGTTCTGCGGCGAGCCTCTCGAATACGAGTACTATCAGTACTCACACATCGGAAAGTTCATTTGCAGGAAGTGCGGCTTCGGCGACTATCAGCCGTATATCACCGCAAAGGACATCGACCTTGAAAAGCCTGTATTTACAGCTGACAGCCATACCTATTCGCCAAAGCTCAACAGCATCTACAATGTCTACAATATGACAGCTGTAGCAGCTGCGGCAAAGCTTTACGGCATCGAACAGAAGGTGACAGATTCTGTTATCAACAGCTATACCGTCAAGAACGGACGTATGGAGAACTTCATGCTTGGCAGCAGCAAGGCGACTCTTAATCTTGCAAAGAATCCCGTCGGCGCAAATATGACGCTCCGTGTAATGAACGAGATGCAGGGCGAAAAGGAACTCCTTTTCGTGCTCAACGACAACGTTGCGGACGGTCTTGATGTATCGTGGATATACGATATCAATTTCAGTATTTTCGAGCGCGTTTCGAGAGTTGTTACCTCGGGTACAAGAGCTTATGATATCGCAGTCCGTATCAAAACTGCGGGATATGATCCTGCGAAGATAGTTGTGCGTCCCGATCTTGACAAGGCTGTTGAGGAGCTTGCTTCCACAGAGAGCAGAAAGTTCATTATCGCAAACTACACAGCAGTTCAGCCCACAAGAAGCGCACTGAAGCGCTATATCGCAAAGCATGGAGGTAACAAATGAAAACGATAAAAATACTTCATATGTACGCCGATATGCTCGACCTGTACGGTGACAGCGGCAACATGGAAGTCATGGCTTTCCGCTGCAAAAAGCGCGGCATCGAGTGTCAGATAGACAAGTATTCCATTGACTCGGAGATGCCTGATTTCAGCTCATACGACCTTATCTACATTGGCGGCGGAGCTGATCTCGAACAGCAGCATATCTCCGCTGACCTGCTGAAATGCAAAGACGGCATCGTGAAGGCATACAAGAACGGAACTTTCCTGTTCCTTATCTGCGGCGGCTATCAGCTCATGTGCAAGTATTACCGCGATGCTGACGGCAACGACATAAAGGGTCTGGG
>CACZEJ010000048.1 GCA_902780115.1 Ruminococcus flavefaciens
TGAAGACAACGAAAAGATAGAGGGATGAATATTGAACGCACTTTATGATATTATCGGTGTGCCTTTCGGCTATCTGATGAGACTTATCTATTCCATTTTCAACAATTACGCTGTAGCTATCATAGTCTTTACGGTAGTTACAAAAATACTGCTCTTTCCTGTCAACTATAAGACACAGAAGGACGCAGCAAGAAGACAGCTTCTTAATCCGAAGCTCGCTAAGCTGAAGAAAAGCTTCGCCAATAACCCCCAGAGATTCCAGGAAGAACAGCAGAAGCTGTTCCAGGAGGAAGGCATCAACCCCATGGGCTCCTGTCTCCCCATGTTCATACAGATGTTCCTGCTCTTCGGCGTTATCGACGTTATCTATAAGCCAATAACCCATATCCTTGATATATCCAAGAACGTTATCGAGGCTGCCTGCGGTATTGCAGGTGCCAATACAAACAACCTGAGATGTGAGCTCATTACTATGGAGCACGTCAGAGACAACGCCGATAAGTATTCGGCTCTCGGCGAGAAGTTCCTCTCTAAGGTAACTGAGTTCAATGAGAAGTTTACTCTCTTTGGCGCTAACCTCGGTAAAACACCTACGATACACCCCGATTCATGGACAAAGGAAGCGATCATACTCGCTGCTGTACCGTTCCTCGCAGGTCTTTCTCAGCTTCTGGTATCATTCTACAGCCAGATGCATCAGAAAAAGACGAACCCTGTTGATATGCCGGGCGGCGGCTGTATGGCAGTCATGATGTACGGTATGCCTCTCCTTTCTATATGGTTCGCATTCCAAGTACCTGCAGGTGTAGGCTTCTACTGGATATGGTCATCTGTATTCTCATTTGTTATAACCTTGGCGCTTAACTGCTACTTTACTCCCGAGCGCACTAAGGTGATAAATGAAAAGGAAAAAGAAAAAGCACGAATTTACGCAGAAAAACATCCGAATAAGAAAACCTTTATGCAGAAAATGCTTGAGCAGCAGGCAGCCCTCGATCAGCAGAACAACGGCAGCTCATCATCAGGCAGAGCAAACGGCATCTCTCGTTCTGAGCAGAATAAGCAGAACCGCGACAGGCTCAAGGAAGCAAGAAGACGTATGGCTGAAAAGTACGGCGATTCTTATGAGGATAACGATGATGAGGACTGATGTCCTCAGGGAGGTAATGTATGACTGAAATTTTCACAGCAAGATCCGTAGACGAGGCTAAAGAACTCGCCGCAAAAAAATTCGGAAAAAAGATCAGTGAGATCAAATTCGAGATCGTCGATGAAGGTAAAAAGGGACTTTTTGGTCTCGGTGCTAAGGAAGCAAAGGTAAAGGCTACTTATGAGGAAGCTGTTGCAGCTCCAAAACCTGCCGCTCCCGTTGTGACAGCTGCTCCCGCACCAAAGGCAGAGCCTGTTACTAAGACAGCTCCCGAGCCAAAGCCGATTGTTACTACCGAGACTAAAGCAGCAGAGGTCAAGCCTGCTGAAACAGTTAAAGAAACAGCTAAGGAAACAGCTAAGGAAACAGCCGCAGAAAATACTCCTGAGGAAAATGATGAGGAATCCTATTCACTGGATAACTTCACTCTCATCGAGGACGAGTCCCTCGTAAATCCAAAGGTAAAGCTCGCCAAGGACTATATCACAAGTATACTCAGAGCTATGGATATCGAGGTGGAGTTCACTGTATACCAGAATGATACAGGCGCTGTTATCAATATCGAAAGCAACAACAACGGTACTATCATTGGCAGACGCGGCGAGACTCTCGACGCTATCCAGTACCTCTGCTCGATCATCGCTAACAAGGGCGATAAGGACTACTACAGGATCACGATCGACTGCCTCGGCTACAGAAGCAAGAGAAAGGATACTCTTGAACAGCTCGCAGCTAAGGTGGCAAAGGCTGTTCTCAGGACAGGACGTTCACAGCCGCTCGAGCCGATGAACCCATACGAGAGAAGAGTTATCCATTCCGCTATATCAAATATCGAAGGCGTTTCCTCACGTTCAGTGGGCGAAGAGCCTTACAGAAAGATCATCATTTCTTCCAATAACCCAAGAAGCGGCAGAAGAAATGACAGACGCGACAACCGCCGCGACGGCGGAAGAAGAAACGACAGACGCGGAGGCGAAAGAAAGAACCGCGACAGAGAGGTAAATATGGAGCGCAGAAGCGTGAACCTCTCAACAAGCTTCGAGAAGGACTATAAGAGACCAAAGCCTGAGGACGAGATCAAGGGCGGTCTTTACGGTAAGATCGAGCTTTGATTTGAAAATATCTGAAACAACGGCATTATGCCGTTGTTTTTTTAGGAGTGATTAGATGTCAACGATCGCGGCAGTTTCTACGCCGAATGCTGTGGGAGGTATTGCGGTCATACGTATCTCGGGTGAGGACGCTCTTAGCGTTGCGGAGAAGATCTTCTCACCTTACGGCAGCAAAAAAGTCAGTGAAATGGAGGGGTATACCTGCGCATACGGTATAGCTCATGACGGCGGCGAGCGCCTCGATGACTGTATCCTGACAGTGTTCCGCGCTCCGCACAGCTATACGGGCGAGGACGTTGTGGAGCTTTCCTGCCACGGCGGTCTGTACGTCACAAGGAAGGTGCTCCGCGCTGCTCTTGCAAACGGAGCTGTCAACGCGGAAGCAGGAGAGTTCACAAAGAGGGCTTACCTCAACGGAAAGCTCGACCTGACACAGGCTGAGGCGGTCATGGATATAATCTCTGCCAAGGGCGAGCGTGAACTGAAAATGGCGGAGAGCCTGCGTGAGGGTACTGCCTTCAAGCTGGCACGAAAGTGCTCGGAGAAGCTGCTGAAGATTCTGGGCGACCTTGCTGCGTGGGCAGATTATCCCGAGGAAGATATCCCAGAGGTGCGTCCCGAAGCTCTTACCGAGGAGCTTACGGCTGTCCGCGATGATCTCCGTTCGCTGGTGAAGAACTACGACAGCGGAAGGATCCTCCGTGAGGGAGTTGCTACGGCTATCATTGGTCGTCCAAACGTGGGCAAATCGACGCTGTTCAATTGCCTGAGCGGCTGCGAGAGGAGCATTGTCACCGAGATCGCAGGCACTACGAGGGATATTATCGAGGAGAGCGTCCGCGTGGGAGATATCACGCTTCGGCTTTCGGACACTGCGGGGATCCATGAAACAGATGATATCATCGAGGGTATCGGCGTGGATATGGCTGAAAAAATGATAGCAACATCGGAACTCGTGATCGCAGTTTTTGACGGAAGTTGTCCGCTCACCGAGGACGATCTGTATTTAATTAACAAAGTTAATAATGATAGAACGATAGCTGTCATCAATAAAACAGACGTTGAAAATGTCATTGATGTTTCAATTTTAAAAGATAAGATTCAACATATTGTATATTTATCTGCCAAAGAAAGCACGGGTGTGGACGAGCTTCACAGCCATATCGAGGAGATCCTGAAGCTGAATGAAGCTGATTTCGATACCGCTACAGCTGCAAATGAACGCCAGAAAAAGTGCATCGACAATGCTCTTGAAGGTATTGAAAGTGCTATTTCATCACTTGAAATCGGTGAAATGCTGGACGCTGTAAGTATTCTTGTCGATGAAGCTGAACAGTCGCTGCTCCAGCTTACAGGCGAAAAAGTTACCGATGCAGTTGTGGACGAAGTGTTCTCGCGCTTCTGCGTTGGCAAATAATGTTTCATGTGAAACAATGAAGGAGGGACAATTGTGATATACGAAATGGGCGAATTTGACGTTGCAGTAGTCGGCGCAGGTCATGCAGGCGTAGAGGCTGCTCTCGCTTCCGCAAGACTTGGCTGCAAAACTGTAATGTTTACGATATCACTGGATCAGATTGCAAATATGCCCTGCAATCCGTCGATAGGAGGAACTGCAAAGGGGCATTTAGTGCGTGAAATAGACGCTTTGGGCGGCGAAATGGGAAAAGCTGCCGATAAATGTTTCATTCAGAGCCGTATGCTCAACCGCGGAAAGGGTCCTGCGGTACACAGTCTGAGAGCTCAGGCTGACCGCGTAAAATATCATAATTATATGAAAGATGTCTGCGAAAAGCAGAAAAATCTGTACGTTAAGCAGGCGGAAATTTCTGAAATTGTTGTTGAAGACGGTAAAATTACGGGCGTAAGAACTTCTCTCGGAGCTGAGTACAAGGTAAAAGCTGTGGTAATTGCCACGGGTACATATTTAAAAGGAAAGATCCACATCGGCGAAGTTTCATACGAGAGCGGTCCTGATTCGGCTCTGCCGAGTAAATATCTGTCGGCAAGCCTCATGGAAAATGGCGTGGAGCTCAGGCGCTTCAAGACAGGAACTCCCTGCCGTGTAAACAAGAGAAGTATTAATTTTGATATTATGGAGCGACAGGACGGCGACGAAAAGATCGTTCCGTTCTCATTTGAAACTGATTCAGAGCACCTCGAGAACAAAGTGAGCTGCTATGTGACATATACAAACAGTAAAACACATGAAGTGATACTCGCAAACCTTGACAGATCGCCGCTGTACTCGGGTAGAATAGAGGGAGTGGGGCCAAGATACTGTCCGTCAATTGAGGACAAAATCGTGCGCTTTTCTGACAAACCCCGACATCAGCTTTTTGTGGAGCCCATGGGACTTACAACAGAAGAGTACTATTTGCAGGGAATGTCGTCGTCGCTGCCCGAGGACGTGCAGCTGGCATTTCTCAGAACGATAGACGGACTGGAAGATGTGGAGATCATGCGTCCCGCCTACGCGATAGAGTACGACTGCTGCAACCCGAATCAGCTCCTGCCCACTCTCGAATTCAAGAACCTTGAAGGACTTTACGGCGCAGGACAGTTCAACGGCAGCTCGGGCTACGAGGAGGCAGGTGCTCAGGGAATCGTTGCAGGAATCAATGCTGCCCTGAAGATAAAGAAGCGCGAGCCGCTCATTCTTGACCGTGCGAGCTCTTATATTGGTACCCTCGTGGACGACCTTGTGACGAAGGGCTGCTCCGATCCGTACAGAATGATGACCTCCCGCAGCGAGTACAGGCTTATTTTACGCCAGGATAATGCCGATCAGAGGCTTACTCCCATTGGTTTCAAGCTGGGACTTATCTCCGCGGAGCGCTATGAGAAGCTTCTCGAAAAAATTCGTCTGACCGATGAGGAGATCGAACGTGTGTCCCACACCAACGTTTCGCCGTCGGAAAAACTCAATATTTTCCTCGAGGAGCGCGGCACTTCGGCACTTACTACAGGCTGCAAATTGTCCGATCTTATCCGCCGTCCGCAGATAAATTATAACGATCTTGCGCAGTTCGATCCTGAGCGTCCGGAGCTTCCGTGGGACGTTTGCGAACAGGTTGAGCTCCAGTTGAAGTATGAGGGGTATATCCAGAAGCAGCTCGTCCAGATCGAGCAGATGCGAAAAATGGAATCGAAGAAGCTGCCGAAAGACTTGGATTATAGCCTTGTTTACGGACTTCGCCTTGAAGCCGTGGAGAAGCTCAACAAGATAAAACCCCTTTCAATTGGTCAGGCTTCGCGTATTTCGGGAGTTTCTCCTGCTGACATCTCTATGCTTGCTGTATGGCTGATGCACGAGAAAGGAGAGGAAAATGCTTCCTGATTTTGAACTATGTTGCTCTGAGTTTTCAAGTGTCGGGCTTACCCTTACAAGGGAGGTTTACGACAAGCTTGACATTTATGCGGATTTTCTTGTTGAGTACAATAAAAATGTGAATCTCACGGCAATCACTGAGCCTTCTGAGATCCTCCGCAAGCATTTTATTGACAGCATCATGCTGTCGAAGTACGTCGATATTCCCGAAAATTCGAGCTTTATTGATGTCGGAACGGGTGCAGGTTTTCCCTCTGTACCGCTGAAGATCTTCAGACCCGACATCAAGCTGACTCTTCTGGACAGTCTGAACAAGCGTATTGATTTTCTGAAACAGCTCTGCGAAAAGCTTGAAATTGACGTAGAGTTTATCCACGGCAGGGCAGAGGATATATCGAAAAAGGCTGAATACAGGGAAATATTCGACTTTTCGTGCGCTCGTGCAGTTGCAAATATGGCACTCCTCAGCGAGTTCTGTATACCATTTGTAAAGGTGGGGGGAGCTTTCATAGCGATGAAGGGGCCTACAGAAGATATCTCCCTTGGCAGGAATGCGATAGAGATACTTGGCGGAAAACTGGGAAAAATTCACGATTATGATATTTTTGATGAAAAGCGCAGGATCGCTGTAATTGAAAAAATATCGCAAACTCCGCCAAAATACCCTCGCAATAGCAGTCAGATCAAGAAAAAAACTCTGTGATAAGATGACATATTGTCGATGAAACCGCTGTTTTCTTGTAAAATGGCGGTTTTTTTGTATAGAAATTATTTCCCGTGAATGTTACAATTTAAGTACAATAATTCTCTCGGAGGTAATTTTTATGGCAGGTTTCCTTAATTTTGCTAAAGAAAAATCAATAAACAAAGTCGTTGAAATATCAGTTGCTGACATTATTCCCAACCCCTACCAGCCCCGCAAAAACTTCAATGATGATCTCACTCCTCTTGCGGAGTCCATTGCGCAGAATGGCATATTACAGCCGCTTTCCGTGCGCAAAAAGGACGGTCGGTTCGAGCTTATCGCAGGCGAAAGGCGGCTTCGTGCCGCGAAAATGTGCGGACTTGAAGTTGTCCCGTGCATAGTCCATGAGGTCAGCGACAGGCACTCCGCGGTCCTTGCACTTGTGGAGAATATCCAGCGTCAGGACTTGTCATTTTTTGACGAAGCTGCCGCAATTGAGAAGCTCATCTCTCACTACGGCATGACGCAGGAGGACGCTGCTGCAAAACTCGGACGCGCTCAGAGTACCATTGCCAACAAGCTCCGACTGCTGAGACTTTCCGAAAAAGAGCGGGAGCTCATTATCAGGTATAATCTCACCGAGCGCCATGCACGGTCACTTCTCAGGCTCGGCAGCACTGAGGACAGAATGTTTATCCTCGAAAAAATAATCAAGAGTAATCTGAATGTTGAGCGCTCCGAGCATCTTATCGACGAGTTCATCGGCAGTCAGAAAAATAAAGTGAGCTACAAGAAGCGTTCGGTGGTGTTTCAGAACGTGAAGATGTTTGTGAATACCATAAACAAAGCCGTGGAGACCATGCAGGCAGCCGGAATCTCCGCTGATTCGAGAAAAATCCAGAGTGAGGACTACATCGAGTACCGTGTCAGGATCCCAATACAAAAGAAAATCTGACGCTAATAATAATTTATTCAGTGAAGTACCTTATTTATAATTTTCATTGAAATTAGCCGTTAGCTTTTGACTTTTAGCTAATGCTAAGCTAAAGAATGTTTCACGTGAAACATTGTGAGTGCCAAACACTTGCTTTGAAATGTTTCATGTGAAACATTTTTTGCGTTTCTCAGCCTGCGAATGTTTCATGTGAAACATTTTTTGAAAAAATTCCCTGTTTCATATTTACATTGACAGCGAAAAGTGATATAATATTATAAGTAAATTTGAAAGGAAGATTCTATGGGCAAGATCATTGCGGTTGCCAATCAGAAGGGCGGCGTAGGAAAATCAACTACTGTCATTAATATTGCAGCTTATCTTGGCTCTCGCGGATTCAAGGTGCTGTGTATAGATTCTGACCCACAGGGAAATACGACTACAGGCTTCGGCATCAAAAAGAAGTCCGTCAGCTCGTCAACTTATGATGTTATTACAGGCAAGACAAGAATTCAGGAAGCTGTTATACAGACTGAGTTTGAAAACGTTTCAATTCTGCCTGCTACAGAAGCTCTTGCAGGCTGCGAGATAGAGCTTGCTGAGTATGAGAACAGAGTAAACAGGCTCAAAATGCAGGTGCTGACTGTCAAGCAGGACTACGATTACATTTTCATCGACTGTCCTCCTGCACTTGGTACCATCACCATAAATGGCATTGTTGCCTGCGACAGTATAATCGTTCCCATGCTTGCGGAGTTCTACGCACTTGAAGGACTTTCACAGCTTGTGAATACTATTAAGATAGTTAAAAATAATTATAATCCTGCTCTTGAGATCGAGGGCATACTCTTTACAATGTTCGACGGAAGACTTAACGTTGCAAATGACGTTGTTTCAGAAGTCGAGAAGTACTTCCCCGACAAGGTGTTCAAGACAAAAGTGCCTCGAAATGTTCGTATTTCAGAAGCTCCCAGCCACGGAAAGCCTGTAATGTACTACGACAAGTCCTCAAAGGGCGCAGAATCCTATGAGCTTGTCTGCCACGAGATACTCGGCGAACCTCTTGAGCTTCCGAAGAAGAAAAAGGTCTTCTCTTTCAAAAAAAATAAGAAAGGAAAACGTTCGTCCTGACGAATGAGGTTTGAACTATGGCAAAAGGTGGTTTAGGTGCAGGACTTGACACGCTGTTCAGCGACAACAGCAACGACATACAGGTCAAGAAAACTCTGCGCACCTCTGAAATAGAGCCGAATCGTGACCAGCCGCGTAAGGCGTTCAGCGATGAGGCGATAACCGCTCTTGCGGATTCTATCCGTGAGCACGGTATGCTCCAGCCGATTCTCGTCCGTCCGATAAGTACGGGCGGTTATCAGATAGTTGCAGGCGAGAGAAGATGGCGTGCGGCGCGTATGGCAGGGCTTGATGAAGTCCCTGTGAATATCCGCGAGCTCTCCGATCTGGAGACTATGCAGATCGCTATCATCGAGAACCTTCAGCGTGAGAATCTTAACCCTGTTGAAGAAGCTGCGGGATATAACGAGCTTATCGAGAAATTCGGAATGACTCAGGAAAAGGTAGCTAAAATGGTAGGGCGCTCACGTTCGGCAATTGCTAATGCTGTAAGAATACTTGCACTTCCCGAAAGAGTTCTGAAAATGCTGGAAAACGGCGAGATCTCAGCAGGTCATGCCCGTGCTCTCCTTGGATTTGAAGACGAGGAGATGCTCATCGCTGTAGCTCTGAAAGCTGCTGACGGCGGTCTTACAGTAAGACAGGTGGAAAAGGCTGCACAGAAATCGGCGGAGCATATTGAAGAAGCAGCAAGCAGCAAATCAAATGCTAAAATAGATAATTATTTTAAAGAAATGGAGCTCTCCCTCAACGAGCGCCTCGGCAGAAAAGTCAAGGTCGATTACGGCAAGAACAAGGGAGCTCTCATACTCGAATTTTATGACAAAAATGACCTCGCAGCTCTGGCAGAAAAGCTGGCAAAAGAGGAATAAGGAGAATAATTATGATAGATATTAAACTGATAAGAACCAACCCTGAGCTCGTTAAAGAGAACATCAAGAAGAAGTTTCAGGACGAAAAGCTCGAACTCGTTGACAAGGTAGTTGAGCTTGATAAGAAGTACAGAGAGACTAAGACCGAGTGCGACAGCCTTCGTAATGTCCGCAAGGTAAGAAGCAAAGAGATTGGCGGCTACATGGCTAAGGGCTTGAAGGACGAGGCTGAAAAGGCAAAGGCAGAAGTAACAGAGCTCGGCGAAAAGCTCACAGCTATGGAAGAGCTTGAAACAAAACTCGAGGGCGAGATCAAAGAGATAATGATGGTTATCCCTAATATCATCGACGACAGCGTTCCGATAGGAAAGGACGATTCCGAGAACGTTGAGGTCGAGAAGTTCGGCGAGCCTGCTGTTCCTGATTTTGAAGTACCTTACCACGTTGATATCATGGAAAAGGTAAACGGTATCGACATCGACAGCGCAAGAAGCACAAGCGGTAACGGTTTCTATTACTTAAAGGGCGATATCGCACAGCTCCAGAGCTGTATCCTCTCTTATGCAAGAGACTTCATGATCGACAAGGGATTCACATACTACATTCCGCCGTTCATGATAAGAAGTGCAGTCGTTACAGGTGTTATGAGCTTCGACGACATGGCTAACATGATGTACAAGATCGAGGGCGAGGATCTCTACCTTATCGGTACTTCCGAGCACTCTATGATAGGCAAGTTCATTGATACTATCCTTCCTGAGAGCGAGCTTCCGCAGACTCTTACAAGCTATTCACCATGTTTCCGTAAGGAAGTTGGTTCAAAGGGTATCGAGGAGCGCGGAGTATACCGTATCCACCAGTTCGAGAAGCAGGAAATGGTAGTTGTATGTAAGCCAGAGGAGTCTATGGACTGGTTCCACAAGCTCTACAGCTACACAGTTGAGTTCTTCCGCACACTTGATATACCTGTACGTACTCTTGAATGCTGTTCGGGAGACCTTGCAGACCTGAAGGTAAAGTCCATTGACGTTGAAGCTTGGTCACCTCGTCAGAAGAAGTACTTCGAGGTTGGCAGCTGTTCTAACCTTGGCGATGCACAGGCTCGCCGTCTTGGTATCAGAGTAAAGGCAGAGGACGGAAATAAGTACTTCCCACATACTCTTAACAATACAGTTGTTGCTCCTCCGAGAATGCTTATTGCATTTGTTGAGAACAACCTCAACGAGGACGGTTCTATCCGCATTCCAAAGGCTCTCCAGCCTTATATGCGCAAGGAGCTCATCAAGGTACCTGAGAAGAAGTAATAGCATATACCATATCAAGGGCGTACAGTTGTACGCCCTTTCAGTCTGTCAATAAACCCAAATTTCATTAGGGAACGCCTTCTCTTGCAAGGCGTTCCCTCTTAAAAAACAGTCCACCGGACTGTTTTTTAATTCACCCTT
>CACZEJ010000049.1 GCA_902780115.1 Ruminococcus flavefaciens
GTCGGCAAGACCGCTATCGCTGAGGGTATAGCTCTGCGTATAAACTCGGGAGATGTACCGTTCAATCTTGCTGATAAGAAGATATACCTCCTTGACCTCACTGCACTGGTTGCGGGTACTCAGTTCCGCGGACAGTTCGAGAGCCGTGTAAAGGGTCTCGTTGATGAGGTTAAGAAAGAGGGCAATATCATACTCTTTATTGATGAGGTGCATAACCTCGTTGGCGCAGGCGATTCAGAGGGCTCCATGAATGCCGCTAATATCCTGAAGCCTGCCCTTTCAAGAGGCGAAGTTCAGGTGATAGGTGCAACGACCTTCGGCGAGTACCGCAAGTATATCGAAAAGGATTCCGCTCTGGAGCGCCGTTTCCAGCCTGTTACTGTAAACGAGCCTACTATCGAGGATACAGTTGATGTCCTCGTCGGCATAAAGAAATACTACGAGGCATTCCATAAGGTGCATATCTCCGATTATCTGGTAAGAGCCTGTGCTGTTCTCTCAGAGAGATACATCTCAGACCGTTTCCTGCCCGATAAGGCTATCGACCTTCTTGACGAGAGCTGTGCCTATGCTTCCATACGTTCTCCCGAAATAGGTGAGTACGAGAAGCTCAAAAAGGAGATAAAGGTACTTGAAGATATGGAGAAGTCCATCTCCGAGCAGGAAGAGATCGACTATAAGGCTCTTGCCGAGGTCAAGGGCAAGCTTATACACATACGTGAGACCGAGACTGAACTGAAGGCAAAGGCTGAGAGCGTAGAGGTTCAGGAGTCGGACGTTACAAAGGTCATCGAGCGCTGGACTGGTATCCCCGCAAGCAAGATAGCAGAGAATGAGTTCCTGAAGATCGCAAGACTTGAGGAATCTCTCAAAAAGCGTGTTATTGGTCAGGACGAGGCTGTAAGCGTACTCACTAAGGCTATCAAGCGCACAAGAGTTCAGCTCAGCAAGCGTCGCAGACCTGCTTCGTTCATATTCGTAGGTCCTACAGGTGTGGGCAAGACGGAGCTGGTAAAGGTGCTCTCCGAGGAGCTCTTCGACTCTCCCGATCCGCTCATAAGACTTGATATGACGGAGTATATGGAAAAGCACTCCGTTGCACGTATGATAGGTTCGCCTCCCGGATATGTAGGATATGAGGAGGCAGGACAGCTCACAGAAAAGGTTCGCCGCAAGCCTTACTCGGTAATACTCTTCGACGAGATTGAAAAGGCTCACCCCGATGTTATGAATATCCTCATGCAGATACTCGACGAGGGCAAGGTGGACGACGCTCAGGGCAGAACTGTAAACTTTGAGAACACCATAATCTGTATGACATCTAACGCAGGCTCTACCGATAAGAGCATCGGTGTCGGCTTCAACCGCACCGCTGAGGAGATAACAAAGGATAAGGCTATGAAGGGTCTGAGAGACTTCCTGCGCCCTGAATTCATCAGCCGTATCGACGAGATAGTGGTATTCAAGGATCTCAGCAAGGAGGACTACGCTAAGATAGCTGCGCTTAACCTTGATGAGATGAAGGAGCCGCTCTCCGAGAAGAATATCACCCTTGATTATACAAAGGCTGCTCTGGAGCTTATCGCCGAGAAATCATTCGGAAAGCCCTACGGTGCAAGAGATATCCGCCGTGTTATCCGTCAGGAGATAGAGGATAAGGTAGCTGATATGATAATCGAGAAGGCTTCCGAAATAAATAATATCAAGATATCTGCAAGAAGCGGTGAGCTCGTCGTGGAGGGCAGAAAGGAGAATACCGAAGATGAAGCGTAAGTTCGCAGCAGCTGTTGCAGCAATGCTTATAGCAGCTGTTGGCACTACAGGCTGCCTTGATTCAGGAAAAGTCAAAAAGAGTGAGCCTCAGCCTACTACTGCTGCTTCTGTTGAGCCTGTGACTAACGAGGACGGCGATGAAGTATCCGAGAGTATGGAGCTTATGCGCATAAAGTTTCAGGACGTTCCCGATATCGAAAGCGGACCTGTTATAAAAATAAGCGATACCGAGGCAAAACCGGGCGGTACTGCGGAAGTCACGGTATCTGTGACAGGTGCGGACAAAAAGTGGAATATGTGCGGTATCCATATCACATATCCCGATGTTCTGAAATGTAGGCTCCTTGATGAAGATGAGCTTACAGCTGATTATGAGTTAGGAGCAGCAACAGAAAAATGTGCAGCTTTTGTAGCCATGGACTGGGAGCAAAATCTCGCCGAGGAGCTTATCAGAAAGAAGCAGCGTTCATTGTTCTTTACTGCATCGTTTAAAGAGAATAGTGGTAAAGATGGAGATATAGCTACATTTTTCTTCAAAGTTCCCGATGATGCTATGCCTGGAACTGTTTATAAACTCGGATTTTTCTATAAATCTGATAATAGGTCTGAGGATATGTTCCGCAACTATGAGAACGATATGTCGTTTGAAAAGTATGCCTTTGAGCATCTGAAAAACGGCAGCATCACTGTAAGATGATATATTTGTATTTGACGGGGAAAACCTTTCTGAGGAAAGGTTCTTCCCCGTACCCCTTTCCAAAGACTTTTAGCTGATTTTTCCTTAGATAGGGCACGAAAAAAATATGAATAGTCTATTTTATCGGGTGTGCCCTATCTAAGGAAAAATAAAACAGAAGCTCCGACAGTGAGTCGGAGAAAAACTTTTCTTCAAAAAGATCAGCAACGACAATACAAACAGATCTTCTTACAGACAAAGATAAAGAAAGGACATTACATAATGAATAAAAAAGAAACAGCAGAGATAAAAAAGAATTTTTCCGACAAGAGCGGATTTTTCATAATGGAGAGAGTTCTTACAGCGTTCATCGACGCTGAAAAGAACCTCCGCTACCACCATGTGAACTCATGTCTCACCATGCCCGTCGAGGAGCATGATGTGTACGACGAGACCTTGAAGAAGGTGCTCAACACCAACGTGGGCAAGGCTTTTATCGAGTACGAGTTCCCGAACGAGGCTTACGACGAGGGACAGCCCCAGAATATCCTCTATACGCTCCTCACTTCCGAGCTTAAAGACGAGGTGGTGTGCGAGGAATTCCTCAATCATATCGCAAATAATATCGCGTATACAGGACCTTTTGCAGTCATCACAGCTTACTGTACCTATACTATCCGCAAAAAGGACAAGAATGACGAGTTTGCCGACGGAGAGGACGAGATATACCGCTATATCCTGACGGCTATCTGTCCTGTGAATACGAGCAAGGACGGTTTCGTGTTCGACAGCTTCAACAACGAGATAACAAAGAAGCTGAATACAGAGCTTATCATCAGCAAAGCTCCGTCGGACGGCTTCCTGTATCCTGTTTTCAGCAACAGAAGCTCCGATATCAATCACGTTATGTACTACACAAAGAACGTGAAAGACCCTAACGTATCTGTGGTTGAGAACGTCCTCGGCTGCACCTTCGTTATGTCTGCCGAGAGCGAGAAGAACAGCTTCCAGAGCATACTCAAGAACGTTATGGGCGATGACCTGGATTATATGCTCATCAAGACCGTGAACGAGAAGATCCAGGAGGTCGTTGATGACAACAAGGACGATACCGATAAGGTTGTCATCGACAATGCAAAGCTGAAGGATATCCTCGTGGACGTGGGACTTCCCGAGGAGCGCGTGAACATGGTCGAGCCTGTCTATGAGAAGGTCTGCGGAACCGCTCCCCTTACAGCTGCTAATCTTGTGGAGACAAAGACTGTGTTCACTTCCCCCGGTATTACTGTCAATATCAAGCCGTCTGCTGCGGATAAAGTCCGTACCAGCGTAGTTGACGGCAGAAGATGTCTCCTTATAGATATCGACGACCCGACTATCGAGATAAACGGACTGCCTGTTACTTTATAATGAGAAAAAGTAGGATATAACCAATAACGGGATTCCAAAGGGAAGGCGTCCCTTGTATAAGGATAGTTTTTGGACAGAATGAAAGCCTCTGCGTAAGAACGGTGCTTATACAGAAGTTTTTACGTGAACTGTTGAGGAATAATCTTTTGAAGAAGATTTTCTCTGTATTCTTTCAAGACCGTTATTTCATTTTTTCTATGATAAAGCCCATAAATAGACTGTCCCTTTGTATAAAACTACAAAGGGGCTTTATCATAGAAAAAATCAGCTAAAAGTCTTTGGAAGGGGGCATGGGGGAGAACCTTTCCTCAGAAAGGTTTCCCCCGATAATCCCATGTAAAGTTTCTATATGAGTACCCCGCTTATGCAGGGGCTTTTTTATTTGGCTGTGCCAATAATAGCTGCTGACGTTACATTTGTCATTGAGGAGAGGAGGTTTGTCACTCGAAAAGTGACAAATGACACCTTATATGTTTTTTTGATACATGATATACTAAGACCATACCAAACAGGAAAAACGTTCAGGCGCCGAACTTTTTTTAAAGCTATAACCCCATGACCCCATTCCCAATTATCTTATAAACGGAGGTAGTTATTATGAAAAATGTATCAAAAAAAGTTTTATGTTTACTCTCAAGTGCTATGCTTCTCAGCGGAGCTACAGCAATGACAGCAAGTGCAGCCCCTCTCGAAGGAGCGAAATTAGAATCGTTTCCTGATCTGAGTTCAGAGTATGGCAGTCTTTTTAACAGCCAGAATTACACGCTGAACAAGGATTACTTCGAGATAACAAGGAATGAAAAGGCAAGGATGGAAGTTAACGTACCATATCATGATAATCTTTTGAAAAAACCTTTACAGAAATCATATCAGTGGTATCGTAACGGAAATATCATTGAAGGTGCGACATCATCAGTCTATGAAGCAACAGATGAAGGCTCGTATTACTGCGAGATTACAGTGAAAAGCACCAGTTTGAAAGTAAGCGGCACGGTATATAAAGATGATGAAGAAGCTAAGTTAAAAAAAGAACTGATCGACACGATGATTGGAAACAAAATGGAAGGAGTAGTAGTTTCAGGCAGCTTTAGCGGAGGTATGATTTGTGAACAGGTATCTGAGCCTGAATCTTCTGTCTATACTACGAATTCTGCTACTGTAAAGATAGTAAATGGCCTTAGAGTACGTATCGCATCAAAAAGCGGTCAGTTGAACGCTGATGGAAAGTATACGCTCAGTGCAGAGGCAAACGGCGGTACTGCGCCTTATTCATACCAGTGGATAAATTCCAACGGTGATGTAGTGGGAACAAAGAAGGATACCGATGTGTATGTCAGCGGCAGCTATTACTGTATAGTGACGGACGACATGGGAAGAACGGCAAAAAGCGGTACGATCACCGTAAAAAATGCTGCGATGCGTATTATCCAGCAGCCTAAGGACGGCGTTATATGCAGTGCAAAATACGGATATACTCTTAATGTAAGTGTAAGCGGCGGATATCCTGCATATAACTATGAATGGTATTACGGAAATAATATAGTCGGCAGAAATAATACATTAACTGTCTATGATCCAGGTAGTTATTACTGCGTTATAAGAGACGGTAATGGTGACAAGGTGACAAGCAGAACTGCTGTTGTTGATCTGAACTATTTTTACCTGAAACAAGATCTGCCAAGTACGAAATATGTTTATGACCTGAATCATAAGGAATCATTTACTGTAAAGGTCACAGGAGGTACAGGAAGATACAGATATATATGGCAGATCGCGGATAAGAACGGCGATAACTGGAGCACACTGAGAGATGTAAAGAGATCTTCAACATATGATACTTACGATATATACATTTATTCAGAGGATAAAAAGTACCGCTGCAAGATATATTGTCTGGACGCTGATGATAAAGGTTCATATTATAGAACGACCAATGAAATGAATATCAAAAAGGTGTCCCCAAGTTATGGTGATACAGCTTCTATGGGAAGTTCAAGACGCTGATGCAATGCTCAGTTACATTTGTCACTGATAAAAGGACGTTTGTCACTGGGAAAGTGACAAATGACATCTTAAAAAGGCGCTTGATATGTGATATACTAAGACCATACCAAACAGGAAAAACGTTCAGGCGCCGAACTTTTTTTAAACTATGACCCTATGACCCAATTATCCATTATTTTATTAAACGGAGGTAGTTATTATGAAAAATGTATCAAAAAAAGTTTTATGTTTACTTTCAAGTGCTGTTCTTCTCTGCGGAGCTACAGCAATGACAACCAATGCAGCCCCTGATTATGCAACCTTAAAACCCGGTGTATCAACACAGAAAAGTTCCTTTGAATTCCGCCTTAAAAATAATAACTTTGAGATCACACCATCTGAAACAGCAACTCTCGAAGTTGGTTTATACGGCTCTTTATCAGGAACTTTAAAACCGGGAAGAAAGACTTTTATCCCGATCCCTGCTAAGCTCAAGAAACTTGTCAGATTCCAGTGGTATAATGAGAAAGGTATTATACAAGGTGCAACAGGTGTAACTTACGAGGCAAGCTCCGCAGGCAAGTACTACTGCCGTGTGATCAATAAAGCATTTTTAGACAAGAATGAAGACTTCAATGTGGGCAGCGGCAAAAGACCTCTTGACCCTGCTAATGAGCTTGACTTTATTTACCTTGATTCCAATATTGCGACTGTCAGTGTATGTGAAGAGCTCTCTATCAGCAAGCAGCCTGTTGGCGGAACTATCGCCGATCCCAATGCAGGCTATACTCTCAGTGTAGGTGCAAAGGGCGGAAGTGCTCCATATACATACACATGGTATAAGGACGGCGCAGTATATGGCACAGGAGCTGATCTGAACACTAAGGAGCAGGGCTATTATTACTGTGTAGTAAAGGACAAAAAAGGCAGAACAGTCACCAGCAAAACGGTATATGTCAGCGATTTCCGCCTTGTAAGGGATCTGCCGTCACTTGCCAATACAAAAGCTAATACGAATGAGACTTTCACAGTTGAAGTAAGCGGCGGCACAGGAAGATATATGTATGTATGGCAGTACTCAGATATCGGTGTAAATAGCTGGACTACCATACGCAACGCAACTACAACCAGCACTTCATATTCGCTGAATCTGAACCTGATGCCTTATGCAGGCAAGAAGATACGCTGCATTATATATTCTTTAAATGATAGTAACGGCATTGCATCACTTTTAGTTACAAGAGATCTTAACATCTCCGAGCCGCTGAAGAGCGATTATATTGATTGCTATTACGGTGAAAACGGAAAATTATATTGCCGTGAAAAGATAACAGGAGGCTTCGGCAATTATACATTCAGAGGTGATGTACAAATTACCAATTGGTATGAAACAGGCACTCTTGAATGGTGGTTCGATGAGGAAACAAGTATCCTGACCTATGATAATCATATGGGCTCATATAGTGTCCATGTATGGGACGAGATCGGCAATCATCTCCGCATTTGTCCTATAAACTGATAAAAGAATACAGAAAAAGATCCCCCACGGTAAGTGAGGGATCTTTTTTAGTGGTTTTCTTTAATAGCGGTCTTTGCTTTGGCAACGATCGTCCTGTCGTTTTCGTATGACAGAATATTTGCAGCGTAAGAAATGTCTACCCAGCGTATTTCCGCGATCTCGCCTTCCTGAGGAATAAAATCGACGTTTTTTGCTTTTGCGAGAAAGTAAACGACGACCTTGACTGTGTCCTTTTTGGGCGAGTATGTCACTGTTTCTCTGAAAGTGGGGTCAATGATAACGTCAATGGAGGTCTCCTCCATGATCTCACGACGAGCAGTTTCGATCTCAGTCTCGCCCTTTTCAACGTGACCTTTGGGGAATGACCAGTGACCGCTGTTGATATGCTTTATCAGCAGAATTTCCGTATTGCCGTGGTATTTCCTGTAGACAATCGCGCCGCATGATTTCTCATGAAGCATATATTATCCTTTCTTGTCCGAAAAATCGGGCAGAATAAAAGCAGATCGTCTGTATATCCGTTGATGCAGATGCTGCTTTTTTATGTTGTTCACAATTATTATAGCATATTTTGTCTATTTTGTCTATACCCGTCTTTGTAAATTTGCAGGAAATTTTGGCATGATAATGTCGTATTTTAGTGCCGAAGACGCGCCTGACCATATGGAATAAACCTCGGACAGTCTGAATATAATTTCGTAAAGCAATCTTCAAGGAGGTCACCGTTATGGACTTAAAACTTAACAGAGCGACTGTTCCTGCTAACGAGGTCATCTTCGATGGTGTACAGGAACAGTCCATAGAACTGGATTATATTCTTCCTGATTACTGCCCCGATATCTTTCGCCTTATCCGCTGTGAGACCGTTCCCGTCGTAACAGACTGGAGCATCAGCGGCGACAGGCTCACCTATGAGCTGAGATGCGATGTGCGTATACTCTACTGCGGCGAGGAGGGTACGGCTGTCCAGTCGGTGGAGCAGCGCAGGAATTTCACAAAAACTGTAGAGCTGAAGAAAAACGTGGAGGCTCCTGTGGTAAGGCTCATACCCAAAGCCGACCATGTGAACTGCCGCGCTGTAAACAAGAGGCGGCTTGATCTGCGCGGAGCTGTTTCCGTTAAGGTATCCGTTACGGGACAGCAGGATCAGGAAGTGATATCCGATGCTTTCGGCATGAATATACAGCTGAAGAAAGCTCCTGTAAAATTCGCGGCACAGCGGCTGTCTGCGGACAAGAACGTGCATATCGAGGAGGACATCGAGCTGAATGCTTCACAGCCTGATATCACGGGTATCCTCAATTGCAGATGCAGGGCTTCTTCCTGCGAGATGAAGCTTATCTCGGGGAAGCTCCTTGCAAAGGGCGAGGCAGATGTGGAGCTCCTGTATGCAGGCGAAGGCGCGGTCGAGCCTGTGAGGTTTTCCCTGAGCTACAGCCAGATAATCGACGTGGACGGTCTCGATGAGAGCTTTGAGTGCAATGTGCTCCCTGAGGTGGTGAGCTGCGATGTCACGGCGGTGGCTGATAAAGACGGCAGCAGCCGTATTATACGCTGCGAGACTGAGCTGAGACTGTGCTGCCGTGCCGTCAAGACAGCCTCGGCTATGATAGCGGAGGACGCTTTTTCAACAGTGTACCCGTGCAATGTTGAAATGTCCGACATCAAGGCAGAGCAGATACCTGCGATATACGACGAAAGCTTCAGATACAGCGCAAAACTTGCGGAAGGGGAAAGCGTTCCCCAGACTATATACGCTATGTGGAGCGAGCCGAAAAATATCAATGCGCGTATAGGCGATGACGGAAGATCGGTGATCCTGAGCGGTATGCTTTCCTATTCTATGGCAGCTAAGGACAGATCGGGAATGATAATGATGCCCGACCGCGACGAGGCGTTTGAGGAAACTATAGCTCTCCCAGATGACATAAGCGGCTCAGCCGTTTCAGCTGACGTGAGCGTCCGCGAAACTGCATATGATATCTCCGCAGAGGGCGTACTTACGGCAAGATCCGACATCGCAGCAAAGCTTTCCGTGTACAGCTCGGATTCAATAAAGGCGGTAACGAATATTACTGTTGACGAAACTGTTAAAAAAGTGCGCGACGGCGATTACGCCATAAAGCTTTACTTTGGCATCGAAAATGAAGATATCTGGGATATCGCCAAACGCTACAGCACCAGCGTGTCCGCTATAATGGAGGAAAACGACCTTGCAGAGGAGCGGCTCGGGAGCGGCGGTATGCTGCTGATACCCATAGTATCGTGAAGCAATGCTGTAGGGGCGGTGTCTGCATCGCCCCGCAAAACGTTGATAATCGTGGACTGATGCCTGCATCAGCCCCTACAAATACAGATTAAGGAGCAAAACATGGCAAAAGATATATACAGCGATATCGCTCAGCGCACAGGCGGCGATATCTACATAGGAGTGGTCGGACCTGTGCGCACGGGCAAATCCACATTCATCAAAAGATTCATGGAGTCGCTGGTCATACCGAATATCAGCAGTGAGTTCAAGCGTGAACGTGCTCTCGATGAGCTTCCTCAGTCCGCAGCAGGCAAGACTATCATGACGACCGAGCCGAAGTTTATCCCCGAAGAAGCAGTGCAGATAGACCTTGGCGATGGGGCGGCATTCAACGTAAGACTGATAGACTGCGTGGGATATATCGTTCCCAGCTCTATGGGATATATCGAAAACGAGCAGCCGCGTATGGTAATGACCTCGTGGTTCGACGAGGAGATACCGTTCAATATGGCTGCGGAAATAGGCACACAGAAGGTCATAACAGATCATTCCACCATAGGACTTGTTATCACCACAGACGGCTCTGTTACGGATATTCCCCGTGAGGAGTATGAGGAGTGCGAGGAGCGCGTTATCCGCGAGCTGAAAGAGCTTGGCAAGCCGTTCGTGGTCATTCTCAATACAGTTGACCCAAACTCAGCAGAGGTAAGAGCTCTTGCGGAAAAGCTCACTGACCGCTATGACGCGAAGGTGATACCTGTGAACTGCCTTGACCTGTCCGAAGCGGATATCCGCGGAATAATGCGTGAGATACTCTTTTCGTTCCCGATAAAGGAGATAAATATCCGAACTGCCCGCTGGATAAATACTCTCGGCAAGGGACACTGGCTGAAAACGGAGATACTGGACTGCATACGCAATGCCGCAAAGGATATACGG
>CACZEJ010000050.1 GCA_902780115.1 Ruminococcus flavefaciens
TGGGTCATAAGTCTCTCATGTACAACGAGCTTTGCGTCCGCCTTGAGTTCGGCAACGGTAGTTCTCTCGGTGGAGGCAACGCCTTTTATCTGCACCATTTCCATTTCCATGGTGCTTCCTTCCTCCATATACACTTCTGTCACAGGATTGAGGATACGCTTGCCCGTGCCGTCGCCTGAGCCGTAGTGCTTCTCCACGTATTTGATTCGTGAGTTCTTACCGATATAGAAGCGGTGGATACCGTCGTGCTCGGAGTCCTGAGAGCCGCAGTTTTCAATTCCGCAGCCTGCAACGATGAGCACGTCGCAGTTCTCACCGATATAGAAGTCGTTGTAAACGTTCTCCTTGATGCCGCTCTGGCTGAGGACAACGGGGATATGCACACTTTCGTTCTTTGTGCCGTCCTTTATGCGAATGTCGATACCGCTAACATCAGTCTTGGACTGTATGTCGATATTTGCAGTAGTATTTCTGCTTATAGCCTTGCCGTTTGCGCGTAGATTATATGCTCCCTCGGGAATATCGTGGAGATCAGCGACCTCCTGAAAAAGTCTTTTCTGTACTGCGTCCATCTGAACCATTATTGTGCCTCCTTACGCCATTTTATGACAGATATTGGTAGCGTTTTCCGTACCTGTGATCTCAGGGAGAATGATATCCTTGCTGCCCTGCTTGACGATCTTTCCGTCAGCAATGACAACTATTTCGTCAGCGATATTAAGGATACGCTCCTGATGTGAGATAACTATGATAGATCTGCCGTGGCGATCCTTGCGCATATTCTCGAAAATGCGAATGAGGTTGTTGAAGCTCCAGAGGTCGATACCTGCCTCAGGCTCGTCAAAAAGTGCGAGTTTAACGTCGCGGGCGAGAACAGAAGCGATCTCGATGCGCTTTAACTCACCGCCTGAGAGTGAAGCGTTTATCTCGCGGTCGATGTAGTCCTTTGCGCAGAGACCCACCTCAGAGAGGTATTCGCAGGCATCGGATACTGACAGGTTCTTTCCTGCTGCGATGCGGAGCAGGTCTACAACGGTCATGCCCTTGAAGCGTACAGGCTGCTGGAAAGCGAAGCCGATACCCATGCGGGCACGTTCTGTGATAGACTTTTCTGTTATGTCAACGCCGTCGAAAATGATCTGACCTGCGGTGTTTTTGATGATACCTGCCACTACCTTGGCAAGTGTCGATTTGCCGCCGCCGTTAGGACCTGTTATGACGACGAATTTATTGTCCTCAACATTGAGGCTTATATCGCGGATAATGCCGACTTCCTTGCCGTCGTTTTCGGCGTGGAAGGAAATATTTTTCAGTTCGAGCATTTTTGGCTCCTCCCTTTTATGAATTCCATTGTTTTCGTTATTGATACAATAGGAATTATAACACAAAGGCGGAATAAAAATCAACTTAACGCGGGAAGTGTTGCACAAGAGCAACAAGAAACGACAAGGCAAATGGCGTGATATAGCCTGTTGCGTGTTAATATATACTAACGCATATAATTTACCTATGTTTAGGAGAATATGCGCTTTTGGGGTGCAGATCATAAATGCGGTACGCATATGATACGGTGCATATGAGCGGCAATATTGTACTGTCAAAAATTGCGCAGGAGCTGCAAGAGCTTCCCCTCAAATATTGCGTTTTGGTCAATTGTTGCGGAGCAAAGTGCGGATAAAAGAAGAAATCCCCGAATAATCGGGGATCTCAAAGCGAGGCATAAGAAAACCACCTCGGTCATGGTGGCTTTCTTATCTATTATTCAGAGAGGTGGGGTCAAGCGTGTATAAAATCGAAAGCGTTCGCCTAAGCGCCTTCACATAATGGTGCAAAAGACCTGCACTTTGCGTCTGCACCACTATTGCCGTTAGTGTCACCTGTGAAAAAATAATATGTCCTGTAACGATTGCTGAACTGTGGCAGGTGTGCTTATTTCGGCTTTCTGACATAATTATATAATAAAATCATGAATAAAACAAGACATTTATTGCCGCAAATGAGTATTCATTGGTCGAAAATTGCTCTTTATGTGCCAAAAGGTAAATTATTTACTGCCCGATTTGACATTGGTTCAACTTATCTATATAATAAAATTGATGAAAACGACTGAAAAAAGACTCCGAAAGGACAC
Source organism: Ruminococcus flavefaciens (assembly GCA_902780115.1). Taxonomy (GTDB): domain Bacteria; phylum Bacillota; class Clostridia; order Oscillospirales; family Ruminococcaceae; genus Ruminococcus; species Ruminococcus flavefaciens_Y. The sequence continues at coordinate 2,132 of CACZEJ010000050.1, forward strand.
AAAAAGGATACACTGCACGGCTATAATAAGCTTAAAGTAATAAGGGAGCGCAAAACTTATGAAAAAGATACTGCTGATAGAAGACGATACCGAGATATGCGAGATCATACGCAATTATTTTTGCGGCAAGGGCACTGAAGTCGAAGCTGTCCACAACGGCGGCGAAGCATTTGACATGATAAGGGCGGGGAAAGTTGACAGCGAGCTTGTCCTGCTCGACATCATGCTTCCGGGGACTGACGGATTCACTCTTTGCAGGCAGCTCCGCATGAACAGCGATATCCCCATAATATTCATCACTGCCCGCGGACGCGAGGAGGATATCCTCAGCGGCTACGACCTTGGCTGCGATGACTATATCGTGAAGCCCTTCCTGCTGTCGGTGCTTTACAGCAAGTGCGAAGCGCTTGTGCGCAGAGCAGGTGCGGCAAAGGAGGAGAAGCAGCTCAAATGCGGCAGTATCGCACTTGACACGAGGACGCTGAGGTGCTTTTCGGGCGGTTCGGAAGTGGAGCTTCCCCCGAAGGAGTTCGCCATACTCCGCTACCTTCTGGAGCACGAGAACTGGGTAGTCAGCCGTGACACTCTGCTGGACAGGGTGTGGGGATACGACTACTTCGGCAGCGACCGCGTGGTTGACAATCATATCAAAAAGCTCAGAAAAGCTCTCGGCAGCGCAGGCGGTCAGATAAAAACGCTTGTGGGACGAGGGTATAAGCTTACAAAGGAGTGAGCAAAATGAAAAAAGGACTTTTCAAACACAGACCCAAACGAACTACATTAGGAAAAATGTTCGCAAAGGCGATGATAATACCGATACTTCTGACGCTTATGTTTGCTGCTTTACTTAATGTTGGAATTGAACGCAAGGCTTGCAGCGACGCAGAGGAACAGTTTGAAAGTATTATTGACAATACTGAACATACGATACAGTTCAGCAATGACGAAAATGACAAATTTGGCGAGGCAAAAAATCACGCTTTATTGAACATGGGATTAACATCTATGGTTGATCTGTTTGATTTTGAATACAGCAGATTTGAATTCTTTAAATATGTTTCGGCAAAAAATGACAGAGATAGTTTAGTTGTCAGTGCTGTCGTGGATGAGAACGGTAACGTATTGCTGAACAATTCTGTAAAAATGTGGTGTGTTGTCAGATCAAGCGCCGATCCGATGACGAAAAAATGGTTTTACTGTGATCCGCAGGAAGTAAATCTGCCTGATCTTGATAAACTGATAAATGAACATATCGAAGCAAATTATACGGGAAAAAACAAGTGGAGTCGTTTTGATATTACCGGCGCTTATTTTAATTTTACAGAGCACAAAATGATACCGCATACCTTACAGCTGCAAAAGGGTAATGCTGATGACCTCGAAACAAAAGATATCGTAATAAATACAGACAGCGCTGATCTAAGCGGCTATGAGTATATGGAATTTGCTGCTGATAATTTCTCAAACGAAAGAAGATATCCTTGGTGTACTTTTGAAGAGATATGGGGCGTAGAGCAGGAGAAGATAGACAAGGCGCTGGCTGAACACCTCAATATAAGTGATTACGGAAAAAACTACGAAAGCGATTATGAGTATGTAACAAATGATTTTATTTCACATTCCCATGTAAATATCGACGGTAAGAAATACACACTTTTTGTCGAGTTCAAGGTAAATGTATGGGTAGATTGGGTGAAAAAAATCTACTGCATAATGGTGTTGATATTCTTCTTTATGGTCACACTTCTGACATTCCTTCGCTGCTGGCGCAAAAACGTAAAGAACAAAGCTCAGTACGCCTTTGAGGACTATCAGAGAGCCCTTACCAATAACCTTGCCCACGACCTAAAAACTCCTCTTGCGGTCATCGGCGGCTATGCGGAAAACCTCATCGAGATGCGCAGGGACTCCGCCGACGAAAAGGAGCTTAACTATCTAAGCTCTATCATGGACAATGTGGCGTATACAGACAATATCGTCGCACGGACATTGCAGCTCAGCCGAAATGAGCAGATAAAGAAGCTGAACAAGAAGAAAGTTGATATAAAGGCGCTTGCGGAGAATCTTTCCGCCAAGTACCGAACAGTCCTTGAAGAAAGAGATATCGGGCTGAATATCGAGGGCGGAGCTGTGGTGAATGCTGATGAGGAGCTGCTCTCGGGGGCAGTTGAAAATCTTATCTCCAACGCCGTGAAGTACACAAAAGATGGCGGAAGCATAAATATCACCGCGGATAAGAAGAGTTTCAACATAGTCAATGATGTTGTGGAAAACGTGGACACCAAAGACCTGCTCATGCCGTTTGTCAAGGGCGACAAGGCTCGCAGCGACAAGAGCAGCAGCGGTCTGGGACTTGCGATCGCAGCTTCGGCAGCTGCCGCGAACGGTTTTATATTGAAGATAGAGTGTAAGGAAAAGAAATTCAAGGCGGTAATAAGCTTCTGAATGATGTTGGGGCAAAACATAAAAACAGGCTGCATTTACAGCCTGTTTTTTTACGCAATTTCAAGTGTTTCGAGAGTTCCGTCAATGAACTGCTTTATGGTGAGAGCGTCATTCAGAGTAAGACCGCTGCCTCTTTCAAAGACATCGGCGTTTTCGATGCCCTGAGGGGTAATGCGTCCCTTTGATGAACCGTTGATACCGAAGAATGACGGCAGAGTAACTGCCTGCATGATAAGGTCGCAGTCGTCCATATCGACAACGCCGTCGCAGTTAGTATCACCGAGAAGTGTAGGTTTGAGCCTTACAGTGTAGCAGTACTCAGGCTCTTCGGCTTCCTTGAAGTACACGCGGAAATAGTCCATCGCGCCGTTGAAAAAGTTACCGTCATTTCCTCTTGCGATGTAGCAGTAAGGGGAATCGCCGATAATATCCTCGGGAAATTCGGTGATGCTTTTCTTGCCGCATTTCTCGCCGTTTATGATAAGACTGACATATCCGTTTTTTATGATTATCCTGACAATGGACCATTTGTCGGTCTCAAGGGGCTCGTCAGCTGTTACGGAAGTATCGCCGATGACGAATTCAGCCTTTCCGTCCTTATTTGAAGGAGTGAAGTACATCGCCTTTTCACCGCCGAATTCAAAGACGCGCTGTTCGTTTTCGCCGCCGTTCCGGAGGACAGCAGTGCATATCTCCATATTTTTGTAGTCTGCAACAGTCCTGTCGCAGATAATGTACTGATCCTTGCCGTTGAAGCTGATAACACCGTTTGCGCCGAACAGTTCTTCCTGCCATTTGGGGTTATTTCTCATAAGTCCGTGAGTAGCGCCGTAGGTGTCATAGGCAAACACGCTGCGCGGGTCGGTGAACTCGTAGCCTGAAAACAGACCGTCCGTATAGGGGAGACTGTCGTTATATTCATCGGATTCGAGCCAGCCGAATGCTGCTCCGTGGGATACGGAGCTCTCGTTGCAGAATTCTCCGTCAAGGATAGCCTGTCCCGAGGCAGTACCCTCGCCGTAGCAGTAGGCAGTTCCCTTGACAGTGGCATTATCAGTGACCTTATAGCTGTCGAGGAGGTATGCATTGCCCATGACCCTTGCATTTCCCGTCACGGAAGCGCCTGCTGTGACTACTGCATTTTCGCCGATCTTAGCATTGCCGCTTATAGTGGGAGCTGCCCACCAGAACCCGTAAACGCAGGCGTAGCCGCTTATCCTTGCGTTATCGCAGACAGTGGCATTGCTGACGACTGCATAACCTGTTATGACAGCATTTCCGCTTATCTTTGAGTTCCCGAGCACCATTGCGTCCCTGCCGACATAGACCGTATCCGCCACCTCTGCGGTATCTGCAACGAATCCGCCGCCGTTCGGGTGTTCATGACCTTCGATATCTTCCTTGATATCGCGGTATACAGGAGTTGTTCCCTTGATATCGAATTCATAGGGATAGCGTCGCTTATAGTCGCTGAGGTTGTAGGAATACTCATCGCCGTATTCTGCTTTATCGTAGAAGCTGTTGCGGATTATCTTATCGGGAGTAGCCGCAACTGTAAGGTAGAGAGCTTTTTCCGAGCCGTCGAGGACGACAGAGGTGGTATCCTCTGAGAAAAGCTGCGAATAATGGGTAGTGCCGTTTTTTTCCTCAATGACGAGACAAGCCCGCCAGTCCGCTTCGTCGCAGTCGGAAATACCTCTCAGAGTTACGGAAACTCTTCCCTTTGTCACATTCAGCGGGATAATGTTCATGCCTGTCTGCATGGGAGCTTTTTCGGCAGGAACTATATAGCAGTCCGCTTTGTCGGGAGCAGGTTCGGGCTGAGTATATATCAGCTGCCAGACGAAGGGGTCGCTGAGAGAGTTGTTGAGCGACTGGGTGTAGAGCTCCTTGTACTTGAAATCAAGGGCAGCCATATGTTTAGCAAAATTGCCTATGAGAGCCTTCATATCGCATTCTGTGAGCCTCTCGATAGTGTCGAACGGATACTCATCGGGGAGCGCCTCTGTCTGCATACGAGCCATGAAGTCCTTTCCAAGTCCCGGGATATCGTCGGGATTTTCCGTAAGGTACTGGAGAAATATCCATGCCTCGTAGTACATTCTGCCGTGGGGGATAGTGAGGTCCATATTTCTGAGGTACGGCAAGAAAAAATGTGTAGTAGGGGTATCGAGTGTCTGGAAATACTGTTCCTTGAACCAGTTTGCGAGAGGTTCCCACCACGGACCCGTGATGACCTGGTCTGTCCAGCCTTTCTGATGATATGTTAGCACATGACCGTATTCATGTGGGAGAGCTCACGAATCCATGCCGTTTTCCTGAAGCATAGCACCCGGGTCGCAGAAAAGGTAAGCGAAGCCCGTGTAAGGCTCGGCGCTCATGAATGCCCAGCCCTCCTCGAAATCGGGGAGCCCTGTCCTTGTGAGGTAGATATTTGTCTTATATTTTTTTCCGTCGGGAGTAAAGACGGATTCAGAGGATTCCTTCATACCGTACTCTTCCATGAAAAGGTCGCGGTATAGCTCAAGCTGGTCGAGGTTTATCTGTATGAAGTTGGGATTTATGAGGTCTGTCTGATCGTCGTTGCCCCAGAATATCTGGAAATGCTCTGATACTGCTGTGTTGTACTTGTCCATGTAGTGCTGGTTGCCCAGAAGGTTGTGGAAATCGCGGCAGAGGTATTCTTCATGAGCTTCTTCGGCTGAAAGGTGGTCTTCCTGAAAGTCCACAGTCTGGACTGCGTTTGCACACAGCGGTGAGATCAGCGTACTTCCAAGCATGACAGCAGAAGCAGCTGCGGCAGGCAGACTTTTTAAAAACATATGGATTCCTCCTAAAAAACGGAAAACGGGGATAAAATATCCACATTCCGTAAACTTGTAACACTATTATACCATATGTTATAGAAGAACTCAATACAATTTCGAGGATTTATTTAATATTTTCTTTATTTTGGTAAAAATTAATAGTTTTTGCTCAATTCCCAGAATGCCACTGCACTTGCAGCTGCAACATTCAGCGAGTCAACTCCATGCATCATAGGTATCTTGATAGTGTAGTCACAGGCAGCGACAGAGCTCTCCTGCAAGCCGTTTCCCTCAGTCCCGAAGATGACTGCGAGCTTCTTTTCGTTTCTGAGCCGTGGGTCTCTGATATCCACGGTATCATTCCGCAGAGCCATTGCAGCGCAGGAAAATCCCAGATCATGCAGTTCTGTTACATAATTCGGAGCTCCTGAACTGAGATACGTCCACGGCAGCTGAAAGACCGTTCCCATGCTCACGCGGATAGATCGGCGGAAAAGGGGATCGCTGCAAGAGGGTGTCAGGACGGCTGCATCGAAGCCGAGCGCCGCTGCCGAGCGGAATATCGCGCCGATATTAGTCTGGTTCATTACATCTTCGAGGACCGCGATCCGCTCGGCACCTGCGAGTATACTCGCAGGTACGGGCAAAGCCCTGCGGCGCATGGCGCAGAGAGCGCCCTGTGTCATTTTGAAGCCTGTGAGCTCCGTGAGCATCTGCGACGAAGCGGTATAGACGGGAATATTTCCGCAGCGCTCGATAATATCGGCACACTGTCCGTTTATATATTTACGTTCGAGAAGCAGCGAGATCGGGCTATACCCTGAATCTAATGCAGTACGTATGACTTTGGGACTTTCGGCAATGAATATCCCGTGCTCGTATTCGCGGCAGTTCATAAGAGCAAGCTCAGAGGTGTTGGTGAAGGACACCAGCTGGGGAGCTGACAGGTCTGAAATTTCAATAATATTACTCATAATAACTCCTGATGGTTTTATTGTGAAATTACACATATATTTTATACCAAATTTTAGCATTGCGCTGAAATTTTGTCAAGTTCCAAAAATCTCTCTTGAAATTCAAGGTGTTTGCCTTGAATTTCACTCTGTTACGTACCGCTTATGAAAGCGCTTTCAATAATTTTTAGGAGGAAAACTCATGATTACCATATTAAAGGAAAAATTCAGGAACTATGATGACAGCAGTTCGGTCGTTATTGCCGAGCTTGCTGTAGACACAAAAACAGAGCTGCCAACAGCTGACGGCATCAGCGGAAGGATACTTAGTCAGGGTTCCCTTGCGTGGGAAATAAGCACAGGTGATTTCTACGGATTCGGAAGCGACGGCAAATGGGTAGATCAGGGAACAGGAGATGTGTATGATCCAACTCCTGCCCCCGCCCCCGATCCCGACCCCGATCCGGACCCCGATCCCGATCCCGACCCTGATCCAGACCCCGACCCTGCCCCTGAGGAGGCTTGATCCGATGATCTATGAAATACTGAGAGCCAACAAAACGGGAATTGACGACAATATGCCTCAGCTGCTCGCAAGCAAACGCCTGAACACCGATATGAATATAGAGGTGCGGGAGCGGACGAGCAGACTGCCTGTCATATTTTACTCGGACGGCACGTCGCTGCTGGACTGGCGCATAAAAGGTGCGGCAGGCGGCGTGGGTGTACTGGGGCGCAATTACCTGAAACAGGAGGAAAAAACTTTTCCCGACGGCAGCTATGGAATAAGGATTTACGTATCATCTTATACGAGCAGCAGAACTGTTACCTTTAATTCGGGAGCTGCAACAGGCATCGGTCTTGTTTTCAAAAAATCAGACGGAAGCAATATTTCAGCCGCTGATGTGGGAACTATAACTATTTCTGCGAGCGGTCAGTCCGACATTGTGATAAATAACACCTATCAGGGCGGAATATCTACCGAAGATGTCGGAAGCAGCGACGGACGTTACGCTGTAGGCTATGGCGATGACGGCAGCGGCAGAACGATAATTTATAATAATGACAATACGCAATATATACCTGTTCGCTACAGAACTCTGCCTGTTGTAATATCCGAGAACACCGATTATACCATAACCAGAACAGGCGGCATCGAAGATGTTGAGTTCATGTACACGCTTACCAAAGAAAGGGGCGATATATCTGTATATTGGGGAAGTCCCGCAGTAAAAAGTATCCCGAATAACAAGACCCCCGACAAGGATACAGAGCAGTGGACGCGAGTTGAGACAGACTATGCAAGGATAACGGCATACGGGGCAAATGTTCAGATCGACTCCCGACCTGCGACCTTCGGGAACTGTCAATATTTCGCTGATCTGAAAGCAGGAAGTTATAAGGTGATAGCCGAAGGACTGAATAATACATGGACTTCTTCGGCTATCGTCAGTGATTCCACGCCGTATATGGCTCTGCTGTCGGAAAGCGGCAGCACTATCATACAGCAAACAGCGCTTTTCAGCGATACGAGCCTTCAGTTCCACCACGAGGAATACGCTTTTACTCTTAGCGCAGATACAAAAGTCGGACTGTACTTCAAGGCGCTGAATCAGGACGGCTATCCTGCATACGTGCGCTTCATGATAGTGGATAGCGATGTTACAGCCGAGCCTTTCACCGCAGATATTACAGGCGGCGGAACAGTTTCGGGCGTGACCTGCTGGGAGCCGTACCACTTTGAGCTGCCCCTTACCATAAAGAGCGGTGAACAGTCGGCATCTGTGATAATAGACGTTGGAACAGCTCCTCTGGGAGAAAATGACACCATTGATCTTACAAGTACTCATATAACGATACCGACATACGCCGGCAAAACCATCATAAAAGCGGGTACGGAGACACAGCCTTCCGAAATATACATAAAATATAAGGGAACAGGTCAGTAAATATCAAGGTCCGAAAGCATAAGACTTTCGGACTTCTCTTTTTGACAAATAATATATGATAATATACA
>CACZEJ010000051.1 GCA_902780115.1 Ruminococcus flavefaciens
AAAACAAATATCCTCAGTAAAAAAGTACTATTTTTCATTGCAATTATCAGGCAAGTCATGTATAATATCAATATAGAATTGTTCGTATCTTGTCTTCGGACGATATGACAGGAGGGTATTAAAATGAAAAACAACTTAAAAAGAACTGCGGCTGCGGTCACTGCACTGGCAGCAGTTTTGGCAGGCACGTATGGAGGAGTTCCCGCAGTCAAGCCTGCCATGAAGGCTACGGCAGCAGGCGGACTTGTGGCGTTTCCCGGAGCTGTCGGCGGCGGCAAATACGCTACAGGCGGTCGCGGCGGAGAGGTCTACCACGTTACCAACCTCAACGACAGCGGCGAGGGCTCATTCCGCGATGCAGTAAGCAAGTCGGGACGAATTGTCGTTTTCGATGTGAGCGGAACTATCGAGCTGAAGGGCAATATCCTGTGTTCGAGCAATGTCACCATAGCTGGTCAGACTGCTCCGGGAGGTTCGGGTATCACGCTCAAAAACTACAAAATGGGTATGTCGGGGGATAATATCATCTGCCGATACATAAGCTCGCGTCCCGGTCCTTATGCTTCCACGAGCTCGGGCAACGACGCATGGGGCGGCGCAAAGGGAGCATTCTCTATTATCGACCATTGCTCTATGGGCTGGACTACCGACGAGCAGTGGGGACTTTACTCCAATAATACCAACTACACCGTGCAGTATTCCGTTATAGGTCCTGCGGACTCGTGGGGCGGTCACAAGAAGGGACTTCACGGCTTCGGAATTATGCTGGGCAAGGGCGACCTCACCTTCGACCACAACCTTATCATACACAATGTTTCGCGCAACTTCCGCGGCAAGATACCCGAACAGTACACGGCGGACTTCACTAATAATATCATCTACGACTGGGGCTACCAGACCGCTTACGGCACTATCGGTCATCTCAACTACGTGAATAATACCCTGAAAGCAGGCAACTCCACTACGGGCGGCTACCACTGGATGTATGTGGACAGCACCACAAAGCCCCAGAACTTCAAGGTGTACTGCTCGGGAAACCGCCTCATCAACAAGGACGGCTCTATGAACGGCATTACGTGGGACAACTGGGCAGGAGTTACCGTGAAGGACGGCATCGGTATCACTAAAAATGACCTCTACAGCTCGACTTCGTTCCCGATAAACCTATACGGCGAGAATATCTCCACGGCGAATACTGCCGAGAGCGCTGCCGATGCATACGACCATGTTATCAGCTTCGCAGGAAACGGCATTTCGCCCGATAAGCGAACCGCTATCGACAAGCAGTGCGCTAACGAGACTAAAAACGGTACGGGACAGTGCAGCGGTACGGCTGCTTATGATTCTTCCGAAGCTAATCTCAGCAAGTACAATATCAAGTGCGGCGTGACTTATACGTACCCGTCAGCTGTTACCAAGAAGGAGATAACCGACGCTGATAACGACGGTATGGACGATAACTGGGAGCTCGCCCGCGGTCTTGACCCGTCAGACCCCACCGACTACGCAGGAGATTACTGCGGTCAGGGCTATATGAACATCGAGTACTACATCAACGACCTCACTATAGATTCGTTCCCGAAGGGCGTTGTGACCCTTTCACCTGAGGGCGGCAATTTTACGCCTGTTCAGACTGTCTCAGCCTTTGAGACTATCGAGGCGGAAAGCTTCACCAAGGAGAGCGGCATCAGCGCTGAGGAAAATGAGAGCGGTTTCGGAAATATCGGCTATATCGAGAACGGCGACTGGGTAATGTACCGCAAACTGGATTTCGGAAGCGGTGCTCAGAGCTTCAAGGTGAAAGTTTCGGGAAATGAGGGCGCTATTGAGCTGTATACGGACAGTCTAAACGGTTCGCCTGTGACAAAGGTCAACTGCGCAGGCACGGGAAGCTTCAGCAAATATGAGGAGATAGAGGTCGGAATTCCCAAAATAACAGGAACTCATGACCTGTATCTGAAGTTCACGGGCGGCGATGGCTACCTCGTGAATGTGGACAGCTTCGTGTTTGGAAAGGACGCTATACCGCTCAGCGGTGACGTTTTCAAGAATGTCGAGGTGACTGAGCAGGCAAATCCTCTTGTATGGCAGATAAGCAAAAATGCTGCGGTGGGTTCGGCTGTATTCGGCGACAGAACATTTAAAATAGCAGAGCTGAGTGCTGAACTCGAAGGCGCGGAGATACTTCTTACATCATGCGACGCAAAGGGCACTAAGGGCGAAGCAGCAAGCTTTGCCGCGGGGCGTGATATGTCAGTGTATGTGGGTCTGGACAGCCGTGTGGAGAACGTTCCCGAGTGGCTGAGCAGCTATACTCTCACGGAAAATGCCTGCAAATCGGACAACGACGTAACATTCAAGATGTATAAGCTCGACGTGAAGGCAGGGGAGAAGGTGTCTCTCGGCAGCAACGGTCAGACTTATATGTGCGTGAACTATATCGTTATGGGAGTTCCTGCGCAGTCCGCCGAGCCTGTGCGCATATCAGGTGATATCAATGACGATGGAGCTGTGGGAGCTGCCGACCTTGTGAAGCTGCAAAAGCATCTTCTCGGCAAGGAAGCTCTCACCCAGGAGCAGCTTCCCTATGCCGACATCAACGGCGACGGTGTAGTAGATGTGTTCGACAGCATCGCCCTGAGAAAGCTTTTAGTAAGTGATTAAGAGATAAGAACTAAGAGCTAAGAGTAGTTTCGGAGTTGAGAGTTATGGTGTCCGCTTTCGCGGACGGATCAAAATATACGTAACATGAAACCAACTGTAGGGGCGGAGTTTCACTTTAACACCACGCTGTTCATTTTATACAAAAATGCGGCTTTATATTTACCGATTTAGTCAATTGAAAACAAGTGGCATAATATGTATAATATGTATATAAGCTCCTTGATGGAAAGGAGTAAATCATGAAACATAATGATTGGATGCTTTTAATTGCTGCTATAGCTTTGCTACTGCAACTTTTAGAACTCATTGTGGTTGCTATGAAATAGGTGAGCCACTGCCCCTTTCCGTTACACCTTTGTGTATTTAATTGCTATATAGCGTTTAGGACCGTTATATATATTAATTAATCAAGGTGCTTTACCCATTTTTTTGGGGGGAGTGGGGGACGTTTGTCCCCCACTCCCTTTTTATAATGTTGAATGTTGTAAACAAAATTTTTCATTTCAATTACAATGGTATAACACAGGGCTGATGCAGGCCTCCGCCCCTACAAGCTAACGGCTTAAATCAGGCGTATGTCGAAGCGTTCCAGCCAGTAGTTCAGCTGAATGAAAAAGGCGATAGTCTGGGGCAGATTCATAAGCTGTCCGTACCACTGGACGTGCTCATCATGCTGGAGCAGTTTTTCAAGCTCCTCGCGCCTTACGAGCTGTGTGAGTTTTTCGCCGCCGTTGTCGAGTATACTGCGGAGCTTCGCGGTGACACCTTCGAGAAATGCAGGATTATGCGTCTTAGGATAAGGACTTTTCTTGCGCCACAGGACTTTTTCGGGAAGCCATTCCTTCATGGCTTCGCGGAGAAGTCCTTTTTCTCTGCCCATGTAGTCCTTGTACTCCCACGGTACGTTGTAGAGGTACTCGGCGATGCGGTAGTCACAGAAGGGCACACGGACTTCCAGACCGCTGTACATGGACATTCTGTCCTTGCGGTCGAGAAGGGTCTGCATGAACCAGTGGAAGTTGAGCTGTGTCATCTCGCGCATACGGTATTCAAGGGGACTGTCACTGCTGAGCTTCATGGCGTAGTCGGCTGTATTTCTGTACGCGGAGTAAACATACTCCTCGGCATTTATCCTTTCTGCATAGTCATCACAGAGGAAACGCCTGCGGTAGGCAGTGCTCTGCGCCCATGGGAAGCCGTCGGTCATGCGGATATCCTTGTCTCTGTACCACGGATAGCCGCCGAAAATCTCGTCCGCGCACTCTCCCGAGAGAGCTACTGTGCCGAAGTTCTTTATCTCGCGGCAGAAAAGCAGCAGCGAAGCGTCAACATCAGCCATACCCGGAAGCCCTCTTGCTTCTGTGGCTTCGTCAAGAGCAGCGATGAGCTCGGGAGTATCGACTACAGTCCAATGGTGGTCGGTATCGAGGTATTCAGCCATGCAGCGGATAAACTCGGGGTCGCTGTCAGGCTGAAAATGGCTGCTTTGGAAGTATTTGTCGTTGTCGCGGTAGTCCACGGAGAAGGTGCTCAGGCGTTTGCCCTGCTTTTTCAGCTCCGCAGCTGCTACCGAGGAGATAAGGCTCGAATCCAGACCGCCCGAGAGGAAGGTGCATACAGGTACATCTGAGACAAGCTGCCGCCGTATTGCGTCAAGGACGAGCTCGCGGACGTGTTCCGCGGTCTGTTCAAAGCTCTCGTGAAGCTCGTAGGCTTTCAGCCGCCAGTACTCCCACATATCGAGCCCCTTATCGGTATAATATCCGCACCAGCCTGCTTTGAGCTCCTTAACTCCGCGTATAACACCGCAGCCCATAGTACGTCCGGGTGCCATGAGGAGCAGCTCGGCAGCTCCCTGCTGGTCTATCTCGTGTGGGACATCGGGGTGTTCGAGAAGAGCAGGCAGCTCCGAGGCGAATATGAGCTTTGAACCCGTATCGAAGTAGAACAGCGGCTTTACGCCTATCCTGTCACGGGCGAGGAATACGCGGTGCTCATGCTCGTCATGGACTGCAAAGGCAAAGATGCCGTTGAATCGGTCAACGCAGGAGCTTCCCCATTTTATGTAGCTTTTCAGGACGACTTCCGTATCGGAATGGGTATCGAAGGTGAACTCCTCGGACAGTTCGCGGCGCAGCTCGTCGGTGTTGTAGAGCTCGCCGTTGTAGACTATGGTGTATTTGCCGCAGGTCATGGGCTGTCTGCCGCCTTCAATGTCAATGACCGCAAGGCGTGTGTGGATAAGGGCAGCGTTACGTGTCAGTTTCATGCCGTGCTGGTCGGGACCCCGTCTGAGCAGTGAACGCTGCATATTTTCGTAAATTTTCATATCTTCGCGCATATCTTCGGTAAAGCTTATAGCTCCTGCAATTCCGCACATAGTATTCTCCACCGCTTTACAGCATACGGCACGCTGTATTAGTAAGTTGAGAGTGGAGAGTTGAGAGTTAATGTGTTTGCTCTGCTCACAATATTTAAATATTGTCGCCGCAGGCGACTCCACAACTTTCAACTCTAAACTCTCAACTCTAAACTCTCACCCCTGCTTTCTTCATAATATGAAAAAGACCCCTGATGTGTGTCAGAGGCAGTGAGAATATTTACTTTTGCTTGTGAAGTCCTGACTTTATGCCTGCGATTATGGTCTCACGGGCTTTAATGGCTTCATCTTTTGTGAGGGGAGGTGTATTTCCGAGAGGATACTCCAGTCCGAGCTCTTCATATTTTGGCTTTGCCATATCGTGATAGGGGAGCACGTCCAGCGCTTTCAGGTTGCTGAGGTTGGAGAGATACTCGCCAAGAGCGAATAGCTCCTCGTATTGGTCGGTGATGCCGGGGACTACCACATGGCGTATCCAGACGGGGATACCGAGATCGCGGATATGCTCTGCAAATGCGAGGATATTGCGGTTGCCTTTGCCTGTAAGCTCCTTGTGGCAGTCATTGTCTATGTGCTTTATGTCGAGCATGACGAGGTCGGTATATTTCAGTACCTCGTCGATCTTTTCGTGGGAATTCGAGTCGTAAACTCCTGCTGATGTGTCAAGGCAGGTATGAACGCCCCTGCTTTTTGCAAGAGCGAACAGCTCCGCGAGAAACTCGGGCTGTGCCAGCGGTTCGCCGCCTGTAGCGGTAATGCCGCCTGTTTTCAGGAACTCCTTATATGAATCGTATTCTTTCATAAGATCCTCGGCAGTTCTTTCAGTACCACCTGCGAAGTCCCATGTATCGGGGTTGTGGCAGTATTTGCACCTGAGAGGACAGCCCTGGAAGAACACTACAAAACGAACTCCTGGACCGTCTACCGTTCCGAAGCTTTCTGTGGAATGGATATGTCCTATCATGTTCTGCACCTCTGTTCTGCGTATCTGAGCAGCTCGTCCCTGTCGTTGCTGAGCAGCTCACCCATGACCAGTTCAAGGAGTTCCTGCTGAGTTTCGCCTATTTCGGCGCCTTTCAGTCCGAGCTGAACAAGGTCTGAGCCGTTGACGGCAAGACCGCGGATACTTCTGCATTCGTCATTGTCTATGATCTCGTGAGCTGCTTTTATAATGCGGTCAAAGTAGATGTTCTCTTTGAGTACGAACTCGTTTTTTGCCGAGTTATCGCACTTTTTCATCTCCATAAGCTCGAAGAACAGCTCATCGCCGAGCTTTGACATCATTCTTTTTGCATCTGATCTGCTGCGGAGCTTCTTGCTGTGATTAGCGATAAGCAGCGCTGTATTGCTGACGGTCTTGCTGTCGTAGCGAAGCTCCTGCATTATAGCCGAAGCCATCTCAGAGCCCACGCGGTCGTGCTGTTTGAAGTGACCTCTGCCGTTCTCGTCCAGCTTCATGCATGAAGGTTTGCCGATGTCGTGGAACAGCATAGCCCTGCGAAGCAGCACATTATCGGGCGGAGCAGCAGCTATAGCGCGGACAGTGTGCTCCCAGACGGTGTATCTGTGGTACGGGGAGCGTTGGTCAAGTCCGATAGAAGGCTCAAATTCGGGAATGACCGCTGTGATGATATCGCTGTACTCCAGCAGGACATCTATGCAGTTCACTCCGCATATCAGCTTATCGAGCTCCTCACGGATACGCTCGCGGGAGATATTTTTCAGGTCGCCGCGCATACTGTGAACGGCTGAGGAAGTAGCTCCGTCGATGCTGAATCCCAGCTGTGAAGCAAAACGGACAGCTCGCATAATGCGCAGAGCGTCCTCGTTGAAGCGCTTTTCGGGCTCTCCGACGCAGCGTATGATACCGTTTTGTATATCAGCTTTGCCGCCGAAGGGGTCAACGGTATTGCCGTGCCTGTCCATAGCGATCGCATTCACGGTGAAATCGCGGCGGGAGAGGTCGGCGGTGATATCAGATGTGAATTCCACATTGTCAGGACGGCGGTGGTCGGTATACTCACCGTCGATGCGGTAGGTAGTTATCTCGAAGGGCGTACCTCCGCACAGAACAGTCACGGTGCCGTGTTTCAGACCCGTGGGAATGACCTTATAGCTGCTGAAGACCTCCAGTATCTGCTGTGGGAGCGCATTTGTTGTAATATCGGTATCGTGGCATTTCCTGCCCATTATCTCGTCGCGGACACAGCCGCCGACCATATATGCTTCAAAGCCATGTTTTTCCAGCTCTGACAGTATCGTATCGGTGTTTTTATCAATATTCAAAACAGCTGTCTCCTTTCGGTATATGCCGCGTTTATGGTTCAAAGAATATTATACAACAAATATCGGGATTTGTCCAGTACCTGAAAATGAGAGGGGCTGACGTGGTCAGCCCTCTTTATCATAATGCTTTTTCTATTGCTTCGCGCACTTTTTTCAGGGAAGCTGTCGGCTCGAAGCGTCCGAGGAGCTGTCCGTCCCTGCTGATGAGGAACTTTGTGAAGTTCCATTTAATATCGCTGTTGTTTTTGTAGTCCTTATCCTTTATCTTGAGGATACCGCTCATAGCCAGTCCTGCGGGACTCATGCCGAAGCCATCGAATTTGCTGTTCTCCGTGAGCCATTTGTAGAGCGGGTCAGCATTTTCGCCGTTGACTTCGATCTTGGAGAACTGCGGGAAAGTGATGCCGAAGCGTCCCGTGCAGAAGGAATGTATCTCCTCATCGCTTCCGGGAGCCTGCTCGCCGAACTGATTGCAGGGGAAATCGAGGATCTCAAGACCTTTTGCCGAGAACTCGTCATAAATGTCCTGAAGCTCGTCGTACTGAGGCGTGAAGCCGCAGCCTGTTGCAGTATTTACGATGAGCAGCACCTTGCCCTTATATCCTGCGAGAGAAACGTCGCTGCCGTCCTGTGCCTTTACAGAGAGATCATAGATATTCATAATATTTCCTCCTAATAAAATTGGTTTATCCAAATTCGATTGAACTCAATTGGTTTCCTTGATGTTATTATATACTAATTGATCGCTTTTGTCAAGAGTTTGATATAATAATTTTTATTTATAACTAATATTAACATTTGCTGACTTGAATTTTAGCAGTTTATATATTATAATAGGATACAACATAGGAAAATAGTCGCTTTCACACTATTATCATGCAGATTTTAAACCTTTTTCATATGACTTTAAGACTAATTTAAGGGGGTGGCGATATAATTTAGCCATAGTCAAACAACAGGTGGTTTGAAATTAGCGGGAATATTAAAAAAGGAGAATGATCATTATGAAGAAGACAAGTATTAAAAAGCTTTTTGCGGGACTTTCGGCTGCTTTTGTAGCAGTTTCCGCCCTTCCTGTAACGGGTTCGGCAGCAGAAACTACTGTATCGCCGATCGTGGGTGATGCAAATTATGACGGTCAGGTAGACCTCTCTGACTGCGTTATGATAATGCAGGCTCTGGCAAATCCTGACAAGTACGGCATAGGCGGTACGGACGAGCACTGTATCACAGAACAGGGCTGGAAGAATGCGGACTGCAACGGCAAGAATGACGGTGTATCGACCGAAGACGCACTGGCTGTTCAGTTGTACCTCCTCGGCAAGGGTACTCTCAGCAGCGGCAAGACTGAAGAAGACCCTGTTGCAGAGGCAGTAAAGATCCATCTGAAGGGAACTTCTATCGAGGTCGAGGGCGAGAATGCAACTGTCGAGGGCTCAAAGGTCACTATCACACATTCGGGTACATATTACGTGGACGGTACTCTTGACGACGGTCAGATCAACGTAAATATCGCTGATGAAGCTGCTGACCCTGATACCGTAAAGATATTCCTGAACGGCGTGAATATCACAGGCAAGAGCGCTCCTGCAATTCTTGTGACTAATGCTAAGAATACATCTATCAATATCGTGGACGGCACTGAGAACACCATCACAGACGGTGATACGGCATATTCGGGCGATTACCTCAAGGCTGCCGTTATCGAAGCCAAGGACGATATGACTATCAAGGGCGGCGAAAAGGGCGACGGAGTGCTCAATATCACCGCTAATACACAGGACGCTGTAGCTTGTAACAACGATATCAAGATCAACGGCGGCAATATCAATATCACAACTCTCAACTCGACAGACAAGACCGATGCTGTCAAGGCTAAGAAGTCGGTAACTGTCAAGAATGGAACTCTTACTATCGACGCTGCTGGCGACGGTATCAAGTCAAGCAAGGAAGCCGTTGCATTTGAGGGCGGTACAGTCTCCATCAAGGCAGGCAATGACGCTGTACAGGCTGAGACTACTATTGATATAAGCGGCGGTTATATCGTTGCAGGCGGCGACCGCGGACTTACAGCTGTAACAGGCATCAACATCACAGGCGGTATCGTTTATGCTACAGCTACCGATAATCAGGCAGATGAGAAGATAATGACAGTTTCGCAGTCAACTCTGCTCCTTAACTGCGTAAACGATCCGACCAACGAGAAGGACGGCACATGGAAGAAGGCTAACGCTATCAGCGGCGGCAGCAATGTAGAGTTCACCAAGAAGTACAAGTATGTGCTCATAAGCGGCGATACAAAGGTAAAGGATATGCGTTCATGCTTACTTACCAACCTTTCTACAGGAAAGCTTGTTTCCCATACTGACGGCAAGGAGACCCTGTTCCAGCTCAATCAGGGCATCGCAGTATTCGATAACGTTGATCCTTCGGGCGTTGGTGAGACTACAGTCGTTGACCCTTCAACAGAGGGGCTTACTATAACTCTTTCGGATTCGGGCATGATAACGAATGCGTCTTCCGAGGCTAAGGTGGAGAATAACGTATGCACTATCACTCAGCCGGGGACATTCACAGTTACAGGCGAGATGACAGGCGGACAGATAGTTATTGATGTGGACAAGACCAAATATCCCGACGGCGTTGTAGAGCTCGATCTCAGCGGCATGAGCCTTACAAACACCAAGGATTCCCCGATATATGTAGCTTCCATAGCTGACGAGGTGGTGATAGTTGCCAAGAACGGCACAGAGAATACTATCTCTGACGGTACGAGCTACACCAATGCAGATAACGATACAGGAGCTATCTACTCCAAGGACGATATCAAGTTCAAGGGCAAGGGCAAGCTCACAGTCAACGGAAACGCTGCTGACGCTATCGTCGGCAAGGACGATATCAAGATATACAACGGAACTCTCGTTGTAAATGCTGTTGATGACGGTATCCGCGGCAAGGACAGCGTTACTATCGGAAACGCTCCTTCTT
>CACZEJ010000052.1 GCA_902780115.1 Ruminococcus flavefaciens
ACTCACCTGCCTTTGCTTTCAGAGGCACTTGCGACAATAAGCTTTACGGCCCCACACGCAATCCTTTCAACACGGATTACAACTCAGGCGGCTCCTCAGGAGGTTCCGCTGCTGCCGTAGCTGACGGCATGCTCCCCATCTCGGAGGGCTCGGACGGAGGCGGTTCCATAAGGATCCCCGCCTCATGGTGCCAGTGCTTCGGCTTCAAGGGTTCGGTGGGCACAGTACCTTCAGTTTGCCGTCCCGATGCATGGACTGCCACTCACCCGTTCTGCTTTAACGGCGCCATCACAAGGACCGTCACGGACAGTGCCGTCATGCTTAACTACATGGCGCATTATGACCCCAGGGATCCGTTCAGCCTTCCCCGTCAGCCCAAGGACTACACGGAGCTTATGAAGAAGCCCGTCGAGATTTTCCTCCTCCATGAGGCTTTCGAGCATTCCGCTCTTACTATAGTACAGTTCATAGCGCTCTATCATATTATGGTGCTTTTCGCTTGTTTCGACACTGTACTTCGTAGCGCTTCCGCAGCCGCAGGAACGTGCAAACAGCATCTCGCCGTCATGAAGTGTCGCAAGCGGTTCTGTATCCTCACCTGTTATGAGCTTATGAAGACGGCACACTGCCCTCGCGCCGAGCCGCTCATTTCTGGGGCTGATCGTCGTTATGGACGGTATGCACAGTATAGCGTCATTTGAGCCGTCATATCCCGATACTCTTATATCCTCGGGAATATTAAGACCGCCCTTTACGAGCGAGGTACAAAGGCTCCTTGCCATTACGTCATTTGCACACACGACCGCATCGGGGATTTCCCACTCGCCGTTTATGTACTGTTTTGCGATACGGCGTGAGACTATCTTCCAGAAATCGCCGTATACTATATCATGCGGGCCTATTTCAAGCCCGTGCTTCTTCATCGAACGCTTATAGCCTTCAAGTCTTGATAATGCGGGAGTATTCCCCTCGGGACCCGTCAGGCAGGTTATCTTTTTGCAGCCATGCTTCTCGATGAAGTGGTCTGTCATCTGCTCGAAAAGCTCCGTATCTTCTGCGTATATGGTCTCGCAGAAATCCACATCATAGTCTATTGCGATAACGGGTATACCCCAGTGTGAAAACACCTTCACGAACTTATCCACAAGATTCTGGCTGGAGATATTTCCCGCCATGAGTATAACGCCGTCAATGACATCTTTTTTTATGAGGGTGAATATATTCTCCTCACCCTGCTGGATAAGGTTGCCGCTGTCAAGGTTGAACGCCATGAGAAAAGAAATGGCATCATATCCGAGAGCCCTGCACTGCTCAGAAATACCTACGAGTATACGGTTCATATAGTCATTGAAAACATCTGCTGCGATAACAGCAATAGTCCTTCGTTTCTTCAAAGTGCAGTCCCTCCTTTCCCATCTCTTTTTTCTTTAATGTCATTATACAACAAAAGCCCGTTTTTGGCAACCACTTTTACACAATTTTCTGCTTTGCATTATTTTAGCTCGGCAACTGTAACTCCGTCCTCGCCCTCGCCGAAGAGTCCGAGTCTGAACGCCTTTACGGACGGGTGAGATTTCAGCCGCTTATGGACAGCCTGTCTGAGAAGTCCCGTACCCTTTCCGTGGATTATCGTAACTGTCGAAATATTGGACATCACAGCCTGATCTATGAACGCATCGAGCTGGTATACTCCGTCATCGCAGGCACAGCCGCGTATATCGAGCTCCATTTTTCCGCGGCGCTCTGCCTTTACGCCCACCTTGTTCATCTTGCGGTCAGGACGCACCGACTTGCTGCCGACAGTCACCTTTTCAGGCTCTTCAAGACGCAGGCGGGAAATGTTCATTTTCGTCTTCATTACGCCCATCTGCACGTATACGAACTCGCTGCCGTCGGGCTCGCCTGAGATTATGCCCTTGCGCTGCAAGTCTACGACATATACGGTATCTCCGCGGCGCAGCTTTCTCGGGAGCACATACCCCTCATTCGGGTCGCGCCTGTCGATAGGATTTGCCGTGTCGTACATCTTGTTGAAGCTCTGCTTGGTCTTCGCCTTCATGCCCGAAACATTGGCGCTGAAGTCCTTTTTCTCCTTTTCCTTGCGGAGCTTGTCAAGCTCATCGAGAAGCTCGTTGGACTCAGCCTTTGTCTGCTCGATTATGGTCATTGCGCGAAGTCTCGCCTTTTCAAGCTCGTCAGCCTTTGCAGCCTCCAGCTTTTCACGCTCAGTGCGGATAGCCTCCTCGTGCTCGGCAGCCTGAGCTTTCAGGCGCGATATCTCCTCTTTCTGGCGTTCAAGGTCAAGTCGTGAAGCTTCAAGCTTTCCGATGACCTCTTCAAGTCTGGTATTGGCTTCGCTCACCCTTGACTTAGCATCGGCGATTATATCCGAAGGCATACCCAGACTTTCCGATATAGCAAAAGCGTTGGACTTGCCCGGTGAACCCACGATAAGCCTGTATGTGGGACGAAGTGTCTCTATGTCGAACTCACAGGAAGCGTTCTCAACACCGTCACTGTCGATAGCGAACACTTTCAGCTCCTGATAATGAGTGGTGACCATTACCTTTGCGCCGCTCTCCATAAGGCGGCGGATTATTGATATTGCAAGAGCCGCGCCCTCAACAGGGTCGGTTCCCGAACCCAGCTCGTCAAGGAGCACAAGGGACTGCTCGTCGGCAGTTTTAAGTATCTCAATTACCTTATTCGTATGCGAGGAGAAGGTAGAAAGGTTCTGCTCGATGCTCTGACTGTCACCTATATCAGCGAGTATATGGTCGTACACCGATATCCTGCTGCCGTCAGCAACAGGTATGAGCAGTCCGCACATGGTCATAGCCGCAAGAAGTCCTGCTGTTTTCAGGGAAACGGTCTTACCGCCTGTGTTCGGACCTGTTATTATGAGCGCCTGATAGTCCTCGCCCAGACTTATCTCCACGGGAACAGCCTTGTTCTTGTCGATAAGGGGGTGACGAGCCTTTTTCAGGTACATTTTTCCGTCATCTGTTATCTCGGGAAGAGAGCAGTTCAGCTTCGCAGCAAGGTTTGACTTCGCAAAATAGAGGTTCAGCTCGGTGCAGACCTTGTAATTCTCTGCGAGTATATCCGCGTAATCGCCGCAGTCACGGCAGAGCTGGCGGATTATGTGCTCTATCTCTTCCTGCTCCTTGGCTTCGAGAAGGCGTATATCGTTATTTGCCTCGACGATCGCCATAGGCTCGATGAATATGGTCTGTCCCGTAGCCGAGGTGTCGTGGATAAGACCACTCACCTGTCCGCGGTACTCGGATTTTACAGGAAGTACGAAGCGTCCGTCACGGATAGTGACATTGCTCTCCTGCAAGTACTGCTGAGTGGTCTTGTTCTTTATCATTTTGTCCAGAGTTTCACGCAGCTGCATACCTGCGCGGTTGATCTTTCTTCTGATAGCCGCAAGCTCGGGACTTGCCGCATCAGCTATCTCATTTTCCGAGATTATTGAGCGTTCAAGCTTTTCAAGCAGCCAGTCGTTAGGCTGAAGTCTCGAAAAGAGATAACTCAGCTCCGTTTCCATGTTCTCGCAGTGTCCGTACCAATCGGCAAGAGCCTTTATCTGGCGGAGCATAGCCGCTATGTCCATGAGGTCGCGGAGAGATATTACTGCTCCTGATTTGGCTCTTGCAGCCACGGAGCTTATATCCTTGAAATTGCTGAAAGGCGGTGTTCCGAACTGCACCGAAAGAGACAGCGCCTGCGAGGTCTTGAGACACTCATAGCGTACCCTTTCAAGGTCGTTATCGGGACGAACCGCCAATGCCATGCGTCTGCTCTCCTCGTTGGAGGTAAGCTCGGCAAGCATTTCAAGTATCTTGTCCAGTTCAAGTGTTTTCAAATATTTATCCATAATCTTCCTTTTTAGTTAATAGTTAAGAGTTTTTAGGGAATGCCGCCCTCGGCGTTCCATTGTAGGGGGACGGCGTCCTCGATGTTCCGTTATAGGACACTCATACAATGTACTAACGGCTAATAGCTAAGGGCTAATGGCTTTATAAAAATCAAGAGTTCCGAAGCTGCGTTCCAAGTGGGTGAGAAGATACTGTTCGGCAAGCTCAGAGAGCTGCTGCTGTGTCCCCTCCGATACGCGGAAATTAAAAAGTCTGCCGAAATCTGTGAGCACGATGTGTCTAACTGCGCTCAGCACCGGCAGCTTTACCTTCATATGATCCGAAACAGCACTGTTCTCAAAACAGTCGGCACAGAAAAATCCGCCGTCACTTATGCAGAAAAAGAGCTCATCGGGCTCGAACGCCCCGCAGCTCCTGCAAGCCACTATATCGGGCATATATCCTATCTCCGACATGAGCCGAAGCTCAAATACAGCCTTCAGCAGCTTTTCGTCCCGCTCACCTGTTTCAAGGTAGTGCAGACAATTCAGCAATAGCCGCATTATATCGTCGTTCTGCGCCTCAGGCTTAATGCATGAGCGCATCACCTCAGCAAAATAGCTCGCAAGGGATATCTTGGCAAGCGAATCACGCAGCCCGTAAAAAATATGTATCGGCTCTGCGCTGTTGAGGTACATATAGCTGCCCCTCCTGTCGATGCAGAACCGAGAATATGCCAGAAGCTGAGTAGAGCTTCCCGATCTTCCGTTTATCTTCTTTGCACCTTTTACGGATATTTCGAGAACTCCGCTCTCTTTGGTCAGTATATCAATGAATTTGTCCTGTTCTCCCACAGAACGCTCTTTAAGGACGATGCCTTCAACTGTTGTCATGGTTATCTTCCTTATGTGCCGAATATTGCAGATAGTCCTCTATGCTGCCTGTTTCGGCGAATTTATCCCATAGGGTATCTTCGTTCATAAAAAGCCTCCGCAAATACTATGTGAGCATTGCTCCAACATTATTCTTTGCGGGATCGGCTTTTTTATTTAAGGTAATTATTTCTCGGAGAGCCCGAAGCTGCGTATCAGGTTCTCTCTGTTTCTCCAGTCTTCCTTGACCTTTACCCAGCACTTCAGGTTGACCTTTATCTGGAAGAAATCCTCCAGCTCTATCCTTGCGGCGGTGGAAGCCTTTTTGAGCATTGCTCCGCCCTTGCCGATGATTATGCCCTTGTGGGACTCCTTTTCGCAGTATATAACTGCCGATATATCAAGGATATCCTTGTCATCGCGCTCTGTCATCTGCTCAACGCCTACAGCTATGCCGTGGGGCACTTCGTCACTGAGAAGCATGAGGAGCTTTTCGCGTATCATCTCCGCTGCCAGTACCTTTTCGGGCTGGTCGGTTATCATATCTTCGGGGAAGAAGTGTACCGATTCCTCGGCAAGTGAGATTATCTCGTCGATAACTATGTCAACGCCGCTGTTTTCGGTAACGCTGACAGGAACTACTGCCTGAAACTTTATTTTTGAGGTAAGATCTGCGATAACAGGAGCGAGCTCGTCCTTGTTCCTCAGAAGATCTATCTTATTAAGTACCAGTATCACAGGCATTTTCGAGGCATTCATGGACTTCAGCAGATCGAGCTCCTGCTCGTTGATCTTCTTTGTGCAGTCCATAACGAATACAACAGCGTCGATGTCGCTGACAGACTCCTTGACTGTGTTGAGCATATGCTCGCTGAGCTTGTTCACGGGCTTGTGAAGTCCCGGAGTATCGAAGAATACCAGCTGTACATCGTCGATATTGCGTATACCTGTTATACGTGTGCGCGTAGTCTGCGGCTTATTGCTCACGGACGCTATCTTCTCGCCCACAATGGCATTGAGGAGCGATGATTTTCCTGCATTGGTGCGTCCTGCAATGGTAACAAAAGCTGTTCTCGGCATCAGCGTTTTTCTCCGTTCACGATAAATGTTGCATCTCTGGAGATGCCAAGCTTTTCAAGAACTGACTCCTCTTTCTCACGCATGATACGCTGGTCGAGCTGACTTGTCTCGTGATCGTATCCGAGAAGGTGGAGCATTGAATGAACTGTGAGGAAGCCTACCTCTCTTTCGAGCGAATGACCGTAATTCTGTGCCTGTTTTACGGCTGTTTCAAGAGAGATAACAACGTCGCCCAGCTGTACTGCGCCTGTCTCGGGATTAACCTCAACAGTTCCGTCCTCGCTTGTGAGCGGGAACGAGAGAACGTCTGTAACAGCGTCCTTGTTCCTGTATATTTTATTGAGATTCTTTATCTCGTTATTGCTGACGAAGGAAACGCTTACTTCTGCGTCCTTGCCGAAATTCTCGGTAGTAAGAACTGCCTGACAGCATCTTCTGATAAGAAGTCTTATGCCGACAGGGACTTTCACCTCAGTCTGATTATTCTTGACATATACCTTTAATTTAGCCATGATTCTTATTTCTCCCTTCATTGTATTTCTCATAAGCTTTGATTATATCCTGTACAAGTCTGTGTCTTACAACATCCTTTTCGGTAAAGCGATGTATTTCGATATCGTCGATGCCCCTCAACACCTTGACAGCCTCGACAAGTCCCGACTTCTTTGTATCGGGCAGGTCTATCTGCGTGATATCGCCTGTAATGACCATTCTGCTCTCGTTTCCAAGACGGGTAAGGAACATTTTTATCTGTTCCGATGTTGTATTCTGGGCTTCATCGAGAATGATGAATGCCTCATCAAGAGTACGTCCGCGCATATACGCCAGCGGAGCGACCTCTATTATCCCCTTTTCCATATAACGTGCGAAGCTCTCGGCTCCGAACATATCAAAAAGAGCATCATAAAGCGGTCTGAGGTACGGGTCTACCTTATCCTGAAGGTCTCCCGGGAGGAAGCCCAGTTTTTCACCTGCTTCCACAGCAGGTCGGGTAAGGATTATCTTTTTTATCTTATGTTCACGGAACGCCTTGACCGCCATTGCTACAGCAAGGTAGGTCTTGCCTGTTCCCGCAGGCCCTATCCCAAGGACGATAGTATTGTTCTTTATAGCGTCGGTATACCTCTTTTGACCCACAGTACGCGGGCGGAGTATCTTTCCCGAGGCAGTCATGCATATACCGTCGCCGCCGAGCTCCTGAAGCTCCTGTTCAGCGCCGTCAGCCACCATTGATGTGACATAGCGGACGGTCTGCTCATTCAGGGCATTGCCGTTTTTCGCCATACTCATCAGTGCTTTCAGAGCTTTTTCGGCTTCGTCGATCTTTTCTTCATCTCCGATTATTTTTATACCGCCGTCCCTGCTGACAACGGTCACATTGAAATTTTTCTGTATTCTGCTGACATTGCCGTCAAGCTGTCCGAAGAGCGTGGAGAGCTGTTCGGTACTGTCAGCGGCTACAAACTTTTCCGACATTAAATATTTTCTCCAATCTTCTGCTCGGGGAAACCGCCTGCCGATGCAAGTGAAGCATTTGAATATCTTGCATCATCAGACACCTCTCTGAGCACTTTCACATTATCAGGGAAATCTATCTTCTGTTCGGGAGAGCCGAGCTCGAGCTCCATGATGGCAAGCTCGTCTGAAAACGGGTATTTATCAAGCTCAAACAGCTGAGAGTTATACTCAAAGCAATAGCGTACTTTCTCTACGGGAGGACAGCTGCCGCGTTCCTGTTCAAGCAGTCTGCGGTACTCCTCCTGACTTATCTCATACTCATTTTCTTCCCGTGTTACGGGAGTTATGAAGACCTTTTCGGTATAGGTATACTTCACCTTTCCGTTTTCCTCAACACATCTAACTCTGCGCTGCGAACCGTTAACGCCTTTTTTCAGGTAAGTCTGCACTATACTTATCCTGCGTTTCACATCAAGGTGCGCAACATCAGGGAATTCGACAAGGAATTTTCTCTCGATCTCATAATTCTTTCCCATAAGCACTCTCCAAAAAGACAATAAAACCGCTGTATTTCGCTGTTGAATCTTTTCAACATATATATTATACAACTTTTTTTGATTAATGTCAACAAAAAACTCAGGTTATTCTGTCTAATTTGCTAAGTTTTAACTTTTTATCACACATCTGTCACCTTTAGCGCAGCAGATCCCTCAGCATAATATTGAACGCACTGAAGAATCTCTCTCCCAGCTCTGCCGACGGTGATTCGACCACAGCAGGCGAATTGGCATCAGAGTGCGGTATTACGACAGTTATGCCCTCATTGTCACATATGGTTTCAGCTCCCGTCCGAGCTGAAAGTCCGTCAAGTATCTCACTGTGATATGCCTCAAAAACGTCAGGTCTTCCGAGGAGCGTTTCGTCCACAAATGTCCTTTTTGCCCTTATAAAAATTTCGACACTTTTACCAGTTTCTTTGCAGCCTGCTTCAAACTCTGCCTTGCCGCCGTCCGAATCGAGAATGCTCCTGCGCACGAAGCTGAGGAGTATAAAGCGCAGTATCTCCGCATTTGCCCGCACATACACAGTCGGACACTCAGCAGCTTCGACAGTACACTTCCCCGACATCACAGCGTTGCAGTTTTTTGCAAAATCACTGAGGAAAAGGTCAATACGAACGGTCTGCATATCCTTTTCAGCTCCGTCGCCCGCAGCGGCGAGTGCCTTGCTGAGCTCCGCATTCCTCATGAGCTCACAGCACGCAGTCATTATCCCGTCGATAAGCTCGCAGCTGAGCTTGTCCCCGTTCTTCTCGGCATTGCCGCGAAGTATCTCGCAGGACGCGGATATCCCCGTGACCGAGCGCCTTACAAGATAATCGGTACTGTTCAGAAAATCCTTTGCGAAGGGGCTTTCAAAAAAGCTTTTCACCTCATTGTTCTTATCCATATTAACTCCGATCTTTATGTATTCGTGAATATGTTTACCAAATTATTATACTACATTTTACATCAAAATGGAACATATTAAGGTCTATTTATATGCAAGAAAATAATACCAAAATTATCATATCCTTCGCCGCAGCATTTGTACAATGTGTACTTTTCCGAAAAAATCTGTTATTTTTTTATCGAACCTCTTGAAAAATATTTCAAGTTGCGGTATAATAAATCTATACAAAATTTTAGGAGGTATATCCAATGTCAGTTAAAGTTGCTATTAACGGTTTCGGCCGTATCGGTCGTCTTGCATTCAGACAGATGTTTGATGCTCCAGGTTATGAGGTAGTTGCAATCAACGACCTTACAAAGCCTTCAATGCTCGCTCAGCTCCTCAAGTATGATACAGCTCAGGGCGGTTACTGCGGAAAGATCGGTGAGAACCTTCACACTGTATCTGCAGATGATGAGAAGGGCACAATCACTGTTGACGGTAAGACACTTACAATCTATGCAAAGGCTAACGCTGCTGAGCTCCCATGGGGCGAGATCGGCGTTGACGTAGTTCTTGAGTGTACAGGTTTCTACTGCTCAAAGGACAAGTCTCAGGCTCATATCGACGCTGGCGCTAAGAAGGTTGTTATCTCTGCTCCTGCAGGCAACGATCTTCCTACAATCGTATTCAGCGTTAACGAGAAGACTCTTACTAAGGACGATAAGATCATCTCTGCTGCTTCATGCACAACAAACTGCCTCGCTCCTATGGCTAAGGCTCTTAACGACTATGCTCCTATCCAGAGCGGTATCATGAGCACTATCCACGCTTACACAGGCGATCAGATGATCCTTGACGGTCCTCACAGAAAGGGCGACTTCAGAAGAGCAAGAGCCGGCGCTGCTAACATCGTTCCTAACAGCACAGGTGCTGCTAAGGCTATCGGTCTTGTTATCCCTGAGCTCAACGGCAAGCTCATCGGTTCTGCACAGAGAGTTCCTGTTCCTACAGGTTCTACAACAATCCTTACAGCTGTTGTTAAGGGTGCAAACGTAACTAAGGAAGGCATCAACGCTGCTATGAAGGCTGCTGCTTCAGAGTCCTTCGGTTACAACGAGGATCAGATCGTTTCTTCTGACGTTATCGGCATGAGATTCGGTTCACTCTTCGATGCAACACAGACAATGGTTGCTCAGATCGCTGACGATCTCTATGAGGTACAGGTTGTTTCATGGTACGACAACGAGAATTCTTACACATCACAGATGGTAAGAACAATCAAGTACTTTGCAGAACTTGGCTAATAACTGAACATACGAATATCAAAAGGGCGTTCATTGCGAACGCCCTTTTTGCGTATTCATGACGGTTTAGCGTATCCCATAAACATTGAAGGCACTCTTTCGAGTGCCTGTCAGTCTGTCAATAAGCCCCAATTTCATTAGGGAACGCCTTCTCTTGCAAGGCGTTCCCTCTTAAAAAACAGTCCACCGGACTGTTTTTTAATTCACCCTTTGCGAGGCGCTTTG
>CACZEJ010000053.1 GCA_902780115.1 Ruminococcus flavefaciens
TAAAAAAGTCAAATTCTTCCGGAATAGCCCGTAATACTGTATAAAAGCGGTTCTCACCGATATGACACATAAAAAATCCGAGAAAATCCGCAAATATTTTTCAAAAACACGGTATAAAGGTATTGACAATCGGATAAGATAATGGTAAATTATTAATAGATTAGCACTCGACCTGTAAGAGTGCTAACAAAGAGGTGGCTGATATGGAACCGACTGAAAGAAAAATGAAAATTCTTGAAGCGGTTGTTGAGGCATATATAAAAACAGGCGACCCGATAGGCTCAAAAGCTATCTGTGATGTGCTTGATTTCAATGTTTCGTCAGCAACCGTAAGAAACGATATGGCAGAGCTTGCAGGACTGGGACTTCTTGAACAGCCCCATACATCCTCGGGCAGAGTACCTACAGAGCTTGGCTATCGTGTGTATATTGACGATCTTATGAAGCCGCAGCCCCTGCAAAAAAAGGAGCTGACAGCTATCAAGGATAAGCTTGACACCTGTGCCGACACTCCCGAAAAGCTGCTTGAAACAGCAGCGGACATCCTTTCAAGGATAACCGGCTGTGCGGCGGTCGCGACCTCACCTCCGGGCGAGAACGCAACTATCCGTCACGTAAGATTTGTACACACGGGGAGCTACACTGCAATGGCAGTGCTGATAACCTCACTTGGTTCTGTCAAGCCTAAGCTTTTCAGGTGTGAATACTCCATAACCCCTTCCCTGCTTGAAATGTTCGACAAGGCTATCAACGAAAGACTGGGCGGTATGCCTGTAACAGCAGTTACACCCGCCTTCATACAGTCAACGGCCGTATCCTTCGGGGATATGTCGATGATAATGCCGAGCGTGCTTCTTGCCGTCAGCGAAGCTGCAAAAGAAGCCTCAGCCGACGGAACGGCAATAAGGGGTCAGGAAAACCTTTTTTCAATGCCGGAGCTAAGCCCCGAAAACGGAAAAAAGGTAATGGAGCTGCTCAAACAGCCGAGAGAGCTCAACAAGCTGATTTCGGCAGCGGAAGCAAGATCAGGCGCACTCATCGGCAGTGAGCTCAGTCATCCTGCACTAAAGGACCTGAGCGTTATCGCAGCAAATTACACCGCTGCACCGCAGTGCACAGGCTCGCTTGCACTTATAGGCCCGCTGAGGATGAACTATCCGAGAGTAGTTTCAATACTTATAAGCGCAGCCGATATCGTAGGAGAATCACTCTCCGAACTGCTTGATATATGATCAGACAGAATGTCCGTTTCAGTCTGTGCAAAACCGCACAGCTGTACAGCATATTAAAGACAAAACACAGCGAAAGGAGAGATCACGATGGGAAAGAAGAAGAAAGTCAGCGATGACGAATATACAGAAACAACATCCGTGGTCGATGAACCCGAAGAAAAAGCTCAGGACGAGGAACAGACCGAAGCAGAGCTTGTTGACATGGTGTCCGCAGAGGAATTTGAGGCTCTCAAAAAGGAATATGAGACCCAGAAGGATCAGTTCCTTAGAATGGCAGCCGAGTATGACAATTTCCGCAAGCGCACAGAAAAAGAAAAGCTTGCCACATACGACAACGCAGTGGCAACTGCTGTTGAAGCTTTCCTGCCCGTAGTGGATAATTTTGCACTAGCTCTCGATGCCGGACAGAATATGCCCGATGAATTCAGAAAGGGGCTTGAACTGATCCAGAAAAAGCTGGACTCGGCACTCGAAAAGCTCAGAGTAAAGTCCTTTGGCGAGCGCGGCGAGAAGTTTGATCCTGATTACCACAACGCCATTTCAAGAGTTGATGACCCTGAGATCGAAGAAGATCATATCGCATCTGTATATCAGAAGGGCTTTATGATCGGCGAACGCATTATCCGCCACGCAATGGTGCAGATCTCAAACGGTCAGTAATACAAAAGAGCATCACAGACCGGATGGTCTGATAAATCAATGTTTTCCTGAATAAACAAAATAAAATCCAAATTATTATCGGAGGTAATTTTTTATGGCAAAAACAATCGGTATTGACCTTGGTACAACAAACTCATGCGTAGCTGTTATCGAAGGCGGCGAGCCTGTAGTTATCGCTAACGCAGAAGGCTCCAGAACAACTCCTTCCGTTGTTGCATTCGCAAAGAACGGTGAAAGACTTGTAGGTCAGGTAGCAAAGCGTCAGGCTGTTTCCAATCCCGACCACACTATCGCATCAATCAAAAGACAGATGGGTACATCCTATAAAGTAAAGATCAACTCCAAGGAGTACACTCCTCAGGAGATCTCCGCAATGATACTCACAAAGCTCAAGAAGGACGCTGAGGCTTACCTGGGCGAACCTGTTACACAGGCAGTTATCACCGTTCCGGCTTACTTCACAGACTCACAGCGTCAGGCTACAAAGGATGCAGGCCGTATCGCAGGTCTTGATGTAAAGCGTATCATCAACGAGCCTACAGCAGCTGCTCTCTCCTACGGCGTTGACAAGGAGAACGACCAGAAGGTCATGGTCTATGACCTCGGCGGCGGTACCTTCGATGTTTCCATCATAGAGATGGGCGACGGCGTTCAGGAGGTTCTTGCTACAGCAGGCAACAACCGTCTCGGCGGCGATGACTTCGACCAGAAGATCATGGATTGGCTCGTAGAGAGCTTCAAGGCTGACAACGGCATTGACCTTCGCGGCGACAAGACAGCTATGCAGCGTCTGAAGGACGAGGCCGAAAAAGCAAAGATCGAGCTTTCCGGCATCACCACAGCTCAGATCAACATCCCCTTCATCACAGCAGATGCAACAGGTCCTAAGCACCTTGACTATACACTCACAAGAGCTAAGTTCAACGAGCTTACCGCAGACCTCGTAGAAAAGACAATGGGTCCTGTACGTCAGGCTCTTGCAGACTCGGGTCTTAAGATCAGCGAGATAGACAAGGTTCTCATGGTCGGCGGTTCTTCAAGAATCCCTGCTGTTCAGGATGCAGTAAAGGGTCTTATCGGCAAGGAGCCTTTCAAGGGCATCAACCCCGATGAGTGCGTTGCTATCGGTGCTGCCATCCAGGCAGGCGTACTCGGCGGCGATGTTCAGGGTCTGCTTCTCCTTGATGTTACTCCCCTTTCACTGGGTGTTGAAACACAGGGCGGAATCATGACAAAGATCATCGAGAGAAATACCACCATCCCCACAAAGAAGAGCCAGATCTTCTCAACCGCTGCCGATAACCAGACACAGGTTGAAGTAAATGTTCTTCAGGGTGAGCGTGAGTTCGCAAGAGATAACAAGCAGCTCGGTCTGTTCAAGCTTGACGGTATCGCTCCTGCAATGAGAGGCGTTCCGCAGATCGAGGTAACATTCGATATCGACGCTAACGGCATCGTTAACGTATCCGCAAAGGATCTCGGCACAGGCAGAGAGCAGCACATCACCATCACCTCAAACACCAACATGAGCAAGGATGACATAGATAAGGCTATCCACGATGCAGAGGCTTATGCTGCCGAAGACAAGAAGCGCCGTGAAGAGGTTGACAAGAAGAACGAAGCTGAGAACCTCGTTTATGCTGTTGAGAAGCTTATCAACGAGAACGGCGAGCACATCTCCGATTCTGATAAGGATAATCTCCGCAGCAAGATCGCAAATGTCAAGTCTGCTCTTTCCAGAAACAATATTGACGACATCCAGATCGCCAAGGATGAGCTCCAGAAGGATATGTATGCAGTTTCCGAGAAGCTTTATCAGGATGCTGCTGCACAGGGAGCAGCTCAGAATCAGGCTCCCGAGGGTGACAACGGCGTATACAATGCTGATTACACCGATGTTGACGACAATAACAACTGATACTGAATCATTGAAGCTCAGCTAAGATTGAATTCTGACCGATGCTTCCGGGGAAAGTTCAACAGAGCTTTCCCCTTTTATGTTCTGATAGGCGCAGCCTGCTGACACAGAAAATTCAGCGGTTTCAGGAAGGGGCTTGGCTGAGAACCATTTTCCCGCCGGAAAAGATTTTCCCCCGTGTAACTTGCCGGCGAATAATGGATTTCCGCGGTCTGCTGAACTTTATACTTGAAAAATCGTCAGACTTGTATTATTATATATGTATGCATAATTGTGATATTATCGGCAGCATAATTCACATACTTCATACTGTTTTCTGATAAAGCAGCAGACAAAAGGGTGCAGCAGCAAAGCACCATATATCTGTCGGCAAAAACGGCAGAAGTATCAGAATAAAATTATATTATACAGTTGAGTCTTCGGGAGCTCCCGAGGACGAGTTGGGGTGATTTGACTTGGCAGAAAATAAAAGAGACTATTACGAGGTGATCGGCGTACAGCGCGGTGCCTCAGACGATGAAATAAAGAAAGCTTACCGTACACAGGCAAAAAAATATCATCCTGATCTGAACCCCGGGAATAAAGAAGCCGAAGCTAAGTTCAAGGAAGTCAACGAGGCTTATGAGGTGCTTTCCGACAAGGATAAGCGAGCACGTTATGACCGTTTCGGATTTGCAGGCGTTGACCCGAACTTTAATGCAGGCTACGGCGGTCCCGGCGGTCCATTCGGCGGCGCAGGCGCAGATATTGATCTCGGCGATATCTTCAACAGCTTTTTCGGCGGCTTCGGCGGCAGAACAGGCAAAAGCCAGAATGCTCCGCGCCGCGGCTCTGATGTTGAGGCATCAGTTACTATCAGCTTTGAAGAGGCTGCCAGAGGCTGCAAAAAGGACGTTACCTATCAGAACGTGGACACCTGTAAGGACTGCAGCGGCACCGGTGCAGCAAAGGGCACTCAGCTAAAGGCCTGCCCCAACTGTAACGGTACAGGTCAGGTAATGGTACAGAAGCGCACTCCCTTTGGTACGGTACATACATCACAGACCTGTGATAAGTGCCGCGGCAAAGGCAAGATAATCGAAAAGCCCTGCCCGACCTGCTCAGGCGCAGGACGCATCCGCACTTCAAAAACCGTTTCGGTAACGATACCTGCCGGCATAAACCAGGATCAGGTGCTCAATATCAGCGGTCACGGTCACAGCGGCTACAACGGCGGCCCTGCCGGAGATCTGAATATTTATGTTAACGTCAAGAAGCACGACATCTTCGAGCGCAAGGGCGACGATGTATGGTGCGAGTTCCCGATAACCTTCTCTCAGGCCGCTCTTGGCCACGAGATCGAAGTTCCCACGCTTGACGGCAAGGTCCGCTACAAGGTGCATCCGGGTACTCAGCCGGGCGATATCTTCAAGCTCAAAGACAAGGGCGTGCCGCATCTTAACATGAAGGGGCGCGGAGATCAGTACGTGCGCATTACCATTGAAGTGCCGCGTTCTCTTACGTCCAAGCAAAAGGATATTCTCAAACAATTTGATGAAGCAAGCAGTTCCACAAACTATCCCAAGGGCACTAGCTTCTTTGACAGGATCAAAAAGCGCGAAAAGAATCAGTGATTTTCTAAGCCAATAATAATTCAAGGTGCAGTAATCCCAAAAGCTTACCGCACCTTTTTATTATCCGGAGGTAATACGATGATATACACGCCTATGACAGAAAAAGCGCTCAAGCTCTGCTTTTCAGTGCACAAAGACCAGCTTGACAAATCAGGCCTGCCCTATGTTTTTCACCCGTTCAATCTTGCGGAGCAGATGAAGGACGAGCTCACCGTAACGCTTGCGCTCCTGCATGACGTTGTAGAAGACAGCGACTGCACCTTTGAGGATCTGCAAAAGCTTGGTTTTCCGGATGAGGTGATTGAACCTCTGCGGCTGCTCACCCACGACCCCGCTGTACCATATTTTGAATATATCGAAGCGATAAAAAGTGATCCCGCCGCTGTTGCCGTCAAGCTTGCCGATCTCATGCACAACAGCGACCGCAGCAGACTCCACTGCATTGACGAAGCCGCAAAGAGCCGTCTTGAAAAATACGATAAGGCGCTTAATATACTCAGAGCATAAGCTGCTTACATTTATTATTGAGATTTTTTTTTAAATGTGTTATAATAATTATATCTTAACAAGGAATCCGGGTGGTCAGATATGTCAGAATCAATCCTCACAAAAAGAATAATCGCAGATGGTTTCAGAGCTGTGATGGCTAAAAAGAGCTTTGAAAAAATCACTATCTCTGACATTACGGATCAGTGCGGGCTTAACCGCCAGACATTCTACTACCATTTCCAGGACAAGTATGAGCTGCTCAACTGGATACTCTATACCGAAGTCATCACTCCGTTTACTGAGGATCTTACTATTGATAACTGGAACCAAAAGCTGCTTGGCATACTTATAGTTGTAAAGAAAAATTCACGTTTTTATTCAAACGCATTCAACACAACTCATGGAGATGAATTCAGACAGTTTTTGTTCAACGCCGTAACCGAGGTATTGTGCGGCGTCATTGATCAGATAGCCGAGGGACAGACAGTCAATCCGGATGACAAGCAGTTTATTGCCGAGTTCCTGTCCTATGGAGTATCAGGCTCGGTAACGAACTGGGTAAAAACAGGCATGAAGCAAAGACCGGAGGATACAGTCAGACACCTGCAGGAGGTCGTCAACGGATTCAAGAGCTTTGTCGCAGCAAAATATCTTCCGAAATAATAAAAGCGGAACCGAAAACAATAGTCGGTTCCGCTTTTAATTTTTTGATCGACAAATATGCAGGCAGATACTGTATTCAGTACCGCGCAAAGACCGCCTGACGGCTTTTACTTCAATACAAATACGCTGTGTGCCGGAATAGTCATCTTCTCGATCACAGAATCACTGCCGCGTGAAACTGTAATGTTGTCATCGTATTCTTCGTCAGCGCCGGGATCCTTCGGGTCATGGCAAAGAATATAACCGCGTACTTCCTTTGCCGAGAATGAATCCTTGGGTATGGTTACCTCAGCAGCCTCATTGCCGAGATTCAGGAGCACAAACACGCTTGAACCGTCGTATTCTGCGACGTATCCGGCAGTTTCGTCCTTTTGAAGCGTAACGGGCTTGACAGTACCTCTTGCGATCTCCGGGTTCTGGTTGCGCAGAGCAATTATCCTCTTGTAGTAATTGAGAAGAGATTTTTCATCCTTCTGAGCAGTTTCTACAGAAATTGTAGGTTCGTCACCCTTGTTTGCACCGGGAACCTTGGAAACAAATCCGGTATCGTCCGTCAGTGACCATACCATGCCGCGTCTGCGGTTGGGGTCGCTGTCTGTGCCGTCCATCTCGATCTCCTCACCGTAGTAAATAAAGGGTGAACCCGGCGAGAGCATATAGAGTGCAGCAGCCATTCGCTTTTTGGTGTTTGTCAGCAGGAATGCTGCGGAACGGTTTGTATCATGGTTGGAAAGGAATTTAGCATCAATAGCATCAGGATTGTTTGCGTTTATCTGACTCTGCCACGACTCAAGATATTTCACATAGTTGGCAGCGTCAGAGGTGTTGACATAATTATTTATTTTGCCCTGTGCGCCCTGAGTGCCGAAGTTGAAGAAGCTGTCAATACCTGACTTGTAATAGTCTACAACTGTTGTTGGACTGTCTGCCCAGCACTCGCCCACCATGTAGACATCCTGCTTGACGGTCTTCGCATAATCATAGAGCCACTTGAGATCCTCTATTGAGCCCTGATGGTCATGTGCGCCCTTAACGCCGTCAATACTCTCGAACCACATTACAGCATCCAGACGGAAACCGTCAACGCCGAAATCAAGCCAGTACTTTACTATATCTTCAAGCTCTTTTCTAAGTGCGGGACTTTTCAGATTAAGGTCGGGCATCTCTGCAACGAAATCGCACTCATAGTACCAGTCACCGACATTAGCCTTTGACCAGCCGTCGATCTTGTTGTTCTCCTTAAAGTGATAGTAATCAGCATAACCGTC
Source organism: Ruminococcus flavefaciens (assembly GCA_902780115.1). Lineage (GTDB taxonomy): Bacteria > Bacillota > Clostridia > Oscillospirales > Ruminococcaceae > Ruminococcus > Ruminococcus flavefaciens_Y. The sequence goes on from CACZEJ010000053.1 coordinate 7,844, forward strand.
GGTCTTACCCTCGGCAAGCTCCTCCTTAGCCTTCTTGAACCACTCGTGCTGATTTGATGAATGGTTTACAACAAGGTCGATTATTACGTTTATGCCGCGCTTGTGAGCCTCGTCAAGCAGCTTTTTGAAGTCGTCATTAGTGCCGAAAGCCTCGTCAACGGTGTAATAGTCAATTACGTCATACTTGTGATAGGACGGCGATTTCATTATAGGCGTCAGCCATATACCGTCTATGCCAAGATCATCGGTAGTTTTGGGGTCGCCGTCATTCAGATAGTCGAGCTTCATGGTGATACCGTTAAGATCGCCCTTGCCGTTTCCGTCCGAGTCATAGTATGAATAGGGGAATATCTCATAAAAGGTCCTGTATTTGTCATTTGAGCTTTTATACTCAACTGTCTTGAAGCCGCCGTCTTCGGGAAGGTCAGCAGATTTATTATCCGATGAAGCAGCACTTGTCTGTGTGCTGCTTGTCTGAGTGCTGCCTGCGGAGTCATTGTTCTTGCTTCCGCCGCAGCCCGCAAGCATTGCTGAAGAAATCATACAGCCTGCAAGCAATATAGCGCTTATCTTTAGCTTGGACATATTAGCTCTCCTTTTGTGTAAGAATAAAGCAGGGAGGCGAATGCACATCCCTGCTTTGATTTTGAGTATCAGCCCTTTACAGCACCGCCTGTTACGCCGGCAACATAGAATCTCTGCATGATTACGAAGAGGATCGTGATCGGTACAGCGATAAGCACAGCGCCTGCACAGAAGGTTGTGAAGTATCTGTTGATGTGGTTGTTATCCAGCATCTTGTAAAGACCAAGAGCAACTGTAAAGTTCTGTTCATTCGTCTTCATGAAGTAGCTGACGAAGATGTAGTCTGCCCACGGACCAAGGAATGTGGTCAAAGCGGTATAAACTACGATCGGCTTTGAAAGAGGAAGAATAATTACCCAGAATATTCTGTTCTTTGTAGCGCCGTCGATCTGAGCAGCCTCGTCAAGTGATCTCGGGATCGTGTCGAAGAAGCCCTTTGCGACCTGATAGCCAAGGCCGGCGCCGGCAGAATAAACGATGATAAGACCGATAAGCTGTCCTTCCATGTGGAGAAGCTCCATGATAGCGTATGTAGCAGCCATTGACATAAAGCCGGGGAACATACCGAGGATAAGACCCATGTTCAGGAGCTTTCTGCGGCTCTTGAAGCGGAGACGTGAAAGCGCATAGCTGACCATGAGGATGAACAGTGTGGAGATAATACAGGAGAAAACAGCAACCATAAATGTGTTCATGATCCATGTGCCGTAGGGAACGTCAGGATCGGTAAACAGCGTCTTATAGTGGTCGAGGGTAAAACCATCAGGGAAAAGATGCGTAGATACACGGTCAACCGTGTTGAATGACTGAAGAACCAGCCACAGGATCGGGAACAGCCAGATAACTACCATTACCGAAAGGATAACATACACAAGTATGTTGGTAGCTCTTCTCTTGGCAGCGTATCCTGCTTTCATTTCAGTTGCAGAACTTTTATTCATGAGAATTCCTCCTCATTCTTTGATGCCTTGGACATATTAAATGCTATCAAGGAACCGACTGCGCAGATGATAAAGATAAGAATACCGATAACAGCCGCCAATCGGAAGTCGCTCTGATCCTTAGTCAACTTATACAACCATGTAACGAGAAGGTCAGTCCTACCTGCCTTGTTCGCATACTGGGTCGGGTCTTCAGGTCCGCCGTTTGTAAGGAAGAAGATAACGTTGAAGTTATTGATGTTACCAACGAAGGTCTGAATGAGGTAAGGAGTAAGAACGAAGAAGATGTACGGGAATGTGATCTTTGTAAACTGCTGAACGGCGTTTGCACCGTCGATACGAGCTGACTCATAGAGATCCTCAGGAATGTTCATGAGAAGACCGGATGAGATAAGCATTGTATAAGGTACGCCGATCCAGATGTTTACGATAATAACTGTAACTCTTGCCCAGTCCGTAAGGAACGGGAAGCTTGTACCGAATGCCTGGTTAAGAGCACCCGACTTATCATCGAGGAGAAGTCTCATAACAAGGAGTGTAACGAACTGAGGAACAGCTGCTGTGATAACGAAGCAGGTTCTCCAGAAGCCCTTGAACTTGATGTCCTTCTTGTTGATAAGAAGAGCAACGATAATACCAAGAATGAAGTTTGAGAATGTTGCAAAGAATGCCCAGATAAGTGTCCACACAAGGATAAGACCGAATGTAGCTGACTTCTTGGCATCTGAGTAGAATACTTCTGCGAAGTTTGTGAAGCCGACCCATTGATACAGCTTCTGCGGCGCCTGATGATCAACGTCATAGTTTGTGAATGCCATGAAGATCGTAAAGATGATC
>CACZEJ010000054.1 GCA_902780115.1 Ruminococcus flavefaciens
ACCCTACCAAAGGCGCTGCCTCTGGACTCTGCCAAAGGAACACAGTCCCTTTGGAATCCCGTTATTAGTTGAAATCGACTTTTTCGACAAGCTGGGGCGCACATTGTGCGCCCTGTTATTTAGGCGACGAAAATGAAAGGAGAGCGTGTATGAATCCCAGACTGCCGTATCTGCGCGAAAAGACAGCAAAGCTGACGACCTCACCGGGGGTCTATATAATGCGTAAAAAGGACAGCTCCATAATCTATATCGGCAAGGCGAAAAATCTTCACAACCGTGTGAGCAGCTACTTCCGCGAGAATCCCGATCACACTCCTAAGGTGGCTGCAATGGTCTCAAATGTTTATGACTATGACTTCATTGTCACGGACAGCGAGTACGAAGCACTGCTGCTGGAATGCAGTCTCATAAAGCAGCATAAACCCAAGTATAATATCCTCCTGAAGGACGACAAGGGATATCATTATATTCGTATTTCAGATGAGGAGTATCCTCGCATAACGAATGAAAAAAACACAAAACAGAGTGGTCGTTTTCTCGGTCCGTATACAAGCGGAGCTATCACAAAAGAGGCGGTAAATGAGGTGAACCGCGTGTTCATGCTGCCGACTTGCAGACGGAAATTTCCGCAGGATTTCGGCAAAAGCCGTCCGTGTCTCAACTATCATATCAAGCAGTGCATGGGAGTCTGCCGAGGAAGGATAAGCGCTGAGGACTACCGAAGTGCCGTTGAACAGGCGATAGAGTTCATAAAGAGCGGAAGTGCGCAGTCTGTTGAGCGAATGGAAGAGGAGATGAACCGCGCAGCAGAGGAGCTTGACTTCGAGAAGGCTGCAATGCTCAGAGATCGTATTATAGCAGTAAAAAAGGCTTCGGAGAAGCAGAAGATCATTAACAGCGGAGTGGATTCTGCTGATGTTATTGGCGTTGCGGAGTTCTATGACGGACTGTATCTGTCTGTGCTGATGTACCGTGAAAACAGGCTTTTCGACAAGGCTGTTTTCGAGCTTCCGCTTCCCGACAACGGCGAAGATATTCTCAGCCAGTTCATGTTACAATTTTACTATAAGCGTACTGACCTTCCCCACTCTGTCATAGTCGATCATGTGTCCGAGGACAGCGAGCTCATTGCGGAAATGCTTGAGGGGCAGGCAGGACATAAGGTGAAGCTCCATGTGCCGCAGAAGGGCAGGCAGCTGGAGCTGCTCAGGCTTGCCAAAAACAACAGCGCAGAATATGCAGCTCTGAAAAACGACAGGACAGGCAGGGAAGTGATAGCGCTTGAACAGCTGGGACGGAGCCTCGGACTTGCTAAGCCGCCGCGATATATCGAGGCTTACGATATATCCAACCTCTCGTCGGAGTCCATGGTCGCTGGCATGGTCGTCTTTGAGGACGGCAGACCCTTGAAAAAGGCGTACAAGCGCTTCACGATAAAAGAGCAGGAGTTCCAGAATGACTACGGCAGTATGCGCGAGGTCATAAAAAGGCGGCTGATGCACATTGTCAGCGGCGAGGGCGATGAATTCTTCACAAGAACGCCCGACCTGATACTCCTTGACGGCGGAAAAGGTCATGTGAACGCAGTAGCGCCGCTTCTTCGGGAGCTTGGGCTCGATATACCGCTTTTCGGCATGGTCAAGGACGACAAGCACCGCACCCGTGCTATTGCTGCCGGCGGCGGTGAGATACAGATAAACGACCTGAAAGCGGTCTTCGATCTGGTCACGAGGATACAGGACGAAGTCCACCGCTATTCGGTGAGCTTCATGCATTCACGCCACAAGAAAAAGACGTACAGCTCGGAGCTGCTGAAAGTACGTGGGATAGGCGAAAAGAAGGCGGCGAAGCTGTTCATGAAGTACAAGACAAAAGCCAATCTCTGCAAGGCAACTCCCGAGGAGCTGGCGGCAGCAGCAGGGGTGAGCATCGAGACTGCGAGAGAGCTGTGGAAGGTCATTCAGGAGATTTAAAACTCATTTTGCATATTCGTTAAATTATACCAGTATATTATAATAGTATACTTCGATAAATACGGATAAACGATGCATGATAGTAAAATTTATAAACTAACTTATGCCCTTCTGCCCATTTTTTTAGGCAACTAAGCCGCTTTTTTTACCGCATAACAGTCAAAATAACTAAATTACCAATATGCAAATTGCCGCAGTTTACAATTCTGTAAAATTTAGTGAGAAAAGTGGGCTTTTATGTTGCAATTTAAAAGTGTGTGTGATATAATTATTGTGGAAGTTTAACAATGTTTGGTATCAGTGTGCTAATGCCTGATATTGTGCTGCCTTTATGCGCTGTAAATCGACGTATAATAGCCGTTTAAGCCAGCTGATATTACTTTTTGTATAAAAGTTAGTAAATATTGATAAAAAACGGTAGATTATTTATGTCAAAAAAGCGATTGAAAAGTAACTTTTAAAATGTTATAATTGTTATTATTAAGGCAGTGAGAAACGTTCATCACAAGTATCTAATTATGGAGGTGGTTTCATGAAGAGTTATTCCTTCATTGCTGAAGACGCGAGAGGCAGACAGGTAAAAAGCCTTATAAACGCGGAAAATGAGCAGGAATTCTTACAGAGAGCCAAGGAAAAAGGTCTTTATGTCAAGGATTACAAGGAAAGCGATTCAGGTGACGCAAAATCAATCTACAAGTTTAAAACTACAGAGCTTACATTCTGCTGCAGACAGCTGAGTGCAATGCTGACTTCCGGTCTTACACTTGTAAAAGCCATCGATATCCTGGTCAAGGAACAGGAGAATGAAAAGGCGAGAGCTATATGGCAGGACATTTACGAGAACGTTCAGAAAGGTGAGTCCTTCTCGTCAACTCTTGAAATGCATTCGGGTTCATTCCCGGACTTCCTGATCTCAATGGTCGGTGCAGGCGAAAGTAGTGGTTCGCTGGATATCATCATGACACGTATGTCAGATCACTACGCAAAAGAAAATAAGCTGAAGAACTCTATCAGAGGCGCTATGATCTACCCGATCGTTCTTTTAACGCTCTGTATCGTAATCGTAATCTTCCTCTTTACGTTTATCATGCCTACATTTATTGATATGTTTGAAGATAAGAGCAAGATGCCTCTCCTTACAAAGATAATGGCGGCGATCAGTGACTTCCTGAGGACGAAATGGTACATACTTATCATGTGCGTTGTCGCTCTTGTTGCAGGTATCAGCTATGCACTCAAGATGCCTAACTTCAGAAAGAAATTCGACCGAATGCTTATTAAAGGACCAGGATTTGGCCCTCTCGTTACAAAGATCTACACAGGTAGATTCTCAAGAACGCTTTCTTCACTCTACTCAAGCGGTATCCCAATGGTAGAATGCCTCGAAAGAGCTTCCGCCGTTCTCGGCAATTCATACATTGATGAAAAGTTCGAGGGTGTTGTCGATGAAGTAAAACAGGGTGAAACACTTTCAGCAGCTATAACACGTACTGAGATATTTGAACCAATGTTCTGCTCAGTTATATACGTTGGTGAAGAGTCAGGTGCCCTTGATACGATTCTCGAAAAAACCTCTGACTATTACGAAGAAGAATCAGACGCAGCCGTTCAGCGACTCGTTGGTATTATTGAGCCTGTCCTTCTTATCTTCATGGGTCTCATCATAGGAATGGTAGTATGTGGTGTATACCCGGCACTTTATGGCTCACTCGAGAGCATCGAAAACGATTAACAAGGAAAGGTGGAAAGATAAATGCTTTCATTTGATATTACTGATAGAAATATACGAGTTGTTAAGGGCGCTGAGAGCAGCGGAAAGATCAGGATCAGCTCCGCTGCAACTGTAAACGTAGAAGAGGGACTTATCGTTAACGGACACGTTAAAGATGTTCCCGCAGTTGCTACACTTATAAACAATGTGCTCAAGATGCACAAGATGCCTGATAAGGAAGCGATCGTTTCGATCTCCTCCAACCTCACGATCTTCAAGGAAATGACAGTTGCCAAGGGCAGAGGTCAGGACCTTCAGAAAACAGTTAAGCTCCAGATGCAGGCTGAGCTCAATCTGGACGATTCATACAGCGTTTCATACATTATAGTAGGTGACGCGGACAGCAGCGAAGTAAGCGAGCCATCGTACAAGATACTTGCTACAGCTTGTCCTTATGAGATCGTTAACAGCTACAGAGAGATGTTCAAGCTCCTCGGTATCGTGCTGAGATCAGTTATGATCGGCTGTAACTGTATCACAAAGGTTCTTCTTGCTGATACAAGAATCAGATCCAAGATGCCTCTCCTCGCTGTACAGATAGACAACAACTTCATCTCACTCAACCTCTATGAGCAGGGACAGCTTTCGTTCTCACGTTTCGCTTCCATCGACTCTGCTGACTACGGTTACTCCGAAGACTACGTTTTCGAGGCAGTAAACGAGAATATCTTCCGTATGCTCCAGTTCCACAGAAGCCGTAACACAGGTGAGTCCATCGAGAACGTTATCTTCTACGGCGATACTCACGAGTATGTAAGACTTACAGACGAGCTCGAAAAACTCGACCTCAAGACAAGTCTTATCAACGTTCCTCCGCAGATCCACGGTCACGAAAATCTTGAGTTCTCTCTCTACGCAAACGCTATCGGCGCTATGTTCAAGAGAAACAGAGAGATCGAGAAGATCAACCTTCTTGATACTGACATCGGAACTGCTGTTAAGCAGAGGATCAGAAACGAGAGCTCAGGAAACGTTGCAATGCTCGGCGCTCTTATCGGATCATTAGTTATCGCAGGCGGTGTTTATGCGTTCTACTTCTTCAGAAACAACAGCGTAGAAAACAAGATCGAAGACTGCAATAACTTCATCAACAGCGAAAGCACTTCTGAAAAGATCAGACATCACGATCACCTTACAGAACTTAAAAAGACTGTAAATGCTTACTATACAAAGATAAACAACGCAGATGCTGCTTATCTTTCACAGCCTGTTATCGAAGGTCCTGTATACGACGAGATCGAAAAGATCCTCAAGGATACCTGCGAGCCTGTCGATATAAAGAACTATAAGATAGTTAATCCGCAGTATACGGGAGGTAAGATAACATTCTCGGTTGAGTATGACGGCAAGGCTGAAGAGTATTCACAGAAAACTCCGGCAGATTTCACATATAATCTTTGCAAGAGCCCGTATTTCAGAGCTGCTGTATATGGCGGTTATGCTGCAACTCAGACAACTGATAAGGAAACAAATGAAAAGATTGACAGAGTTACATTCACATCAGGTGTTGAGCTCAAGAGCAAAAAGAGCGCTTATGAGGCTGAAGAAAGTTCTAAGGAAGATTCGGATAAATCAGAGGAGGCTAACGACTAATGAAACTTAATTACAGAGATAAGATAATAGCTGCGTTCCTTATTGCAGTAGCTATTCTTGCGATCGGCTTCTTTGCATTGATAAAGCCTAAGATGAAGGAACTCAAGACAAATCAGAAAACTCTTACTGAGGTTCAGGATACAAGAAAAAAGATCGAAACAAAGATCAATGAGATCCCAAAGCTTCAGGAGTCTATCAAGAAGATACATAAGGACACAAATGAACTTGCAGCAAAATTCGTACCTGTTGACCAGGTCAATGACCCTGTTGTTATTGATAAGTATATGCAGAAGTACGCAGATGAGTGTAAGGTAAAGCTTAAGAGCGTTGAGCTTGGCAAGTCAAAGCTTTCACCTATCAACTACTACTATGGCGATAATTCTGACTCACTTGACGACCTTCGTAAGTCTGCTGACGTAAACGGCACACTTTCATCTGAATACAATGCTTCTCTTGCAGAGCAGAAGGCTCTTGAGCAGAGAGCTAAGGAGTCTATAATCCAGACTCAGTACGGTATAAGCATTGAGGGAACAAAGGCAAATGTCTGGAAGTATCTTGACGCACTCAAGAATTTCGACAAGAACGTACTGGTAAATTCAGTACAGATATCTGACTATACATTCGGTAAGAACAAGGCTGAAGAAGCAAATGTTTCTTTCCCTGAGGGAGATAGTGAGGATATTATTGAGATCGAAATTGGTGAAAATCAGGTAATAAAGAATACATCTGATGTAAGCATAGTAATAACACTTTATTCAGTATTTGAGATGCCAGAGCCAGACGTTGATACTATTCCTGCAGCTGTAGAATAAGATAGATATCATCTACATTACACGCTAAGTTATAAAGGTTCATAACTTGAAAGGCGGTTAGGAAAATGAAAACGGAGAAAAGGAAATCATTACAAGGCTCAGTATTATTTACTGTAGTGTGTGTAATGGCATTGCTTATAATTTTCCTGACGGGAACTCTTGCGCTTGCCTCGGCATCGAGTAACAGAGCGCATAAATCGTACTCGTCATCACAGGCAAGTTATACAGCAAGAGCAGCAATTGAAAGCTTTACACAAGCTATGGCGCGTGACCCCGGATTGCCGGCTGCGATAGAGAATATGACAACAGATCCTCTCTATCCTGAGGTGATCATTAACGATAAGTCACTTGGACAGATAGGTTACTATTTCACAAATGCTGCAGGCAAACAGGAATGGGTGCCGAATCATATCGAAATAGTACCTGTTGATACAGGAAAAAAAGACTATATCTACACTGACCCTAAAAAAGACGGTAACTGGAAATGGGTCGAGGTTACCACAGTAAGAATAACAGCAACCTGCCGAGTAGGTAAGGAAGAGGAAACTGTTTCTGCCTACGTTCGCAAGATGCCTTCAGGAAGCTCAAAGACTGAACCTGGCGGACTTGACGGCCTTCAGGAAGTCGGCGGTAACGCTTTCCCTAACGGCGCGCTTATTACAGGCGGTCTTGGTGTTGGTATCTCAAAGGACAACACCGGTATGTATTCAATGCATAACAATACATCTGTAGAAACAAAGATCTCCTTTATCAACGGTTCACTTGCAACAGGTACAGGCAGCTCGAATTTCTACGTAAAGGCACCTACTGATACAAGTAAGAAGCCTTATTCACAGACAATAATCATGGGCAATCTCTGGCTCAGAAACAGCAACTTCATGAATGTAAATTATGACATGGATTCTAATTACACTCAGAAGGAAGTTCCTTACCTTTACATTGACGGTACTGTAGGTGCTTCACAGAACGGTACTGTTAACCTTGTACAGGGCGACGGAAAAGGACCGTATAACGTATTCATAGGCACACTTGATGTCAGAAAGAAAGACGGTTCTGTAAAGTATGGTATTGATTTCGGAAACGCTGACGTTTATCTTATGGACGATTACAGCGATACCGATTATATCAAGCTGAAGTATCCCGGCGATGCAAATCAAAGAGATTTCTCTGCTGAAGAAATGACAGATGAGACCGATCCGAGATCAGACTCATTAAAGGCTCAGGATCAGATCATCTACAAGGGTCATAACTACCTTGGTTCAAATGATCTTGGCTGTAATCTCTATTCATGGACCAGTTCATACATAAACAAGACCGATTCACAGTTTGTATCAAACGGCGGCGGTAACCTTTATGTAAAGGGCGATCTTACTATCCAGAAAATGAAGATCGCAGGCGATCTGAGAGTAGACAGAAACTGCTACCTTGGAAAGGATGTTGTTGTTGGCGGTAAGATCGTCGTTAAAGGCGAGCTCCATATAACCGATTCAAGCTTCTCAGCATGGGATAAGGTTTACTGTAACAATGTTTTTGCTGACGGTGATATGACGTATGAGGCAGATGTAGTCAAGGACGGCTATGTTGAACATACAGATGAAGTATTACCTGGATATAAGGAAGTTCGCAACTTTGTATACAATAATACTGAGCTGCCAGAGGATAAGTACGAATTACGCAAGGCATTCCAGGATCCAGCTGACGGCTGGAGATGGCATATCAGATTACCAGGCGATGACGAAACAGGCTCAAGAGTTACAGAACAGAATGATGGCTGGGGCGATAATGGCAGAGTTGACGGCGTAAAATTCGAGGACTACGGCATATATGTTGTAACTGATGATGAACTTGCAACTGAAGGTTCAAAATGGGGCAAGACTGTTCCTTATTATGTAACAAATGCTTACGGTGAAAATATCAATACTGTAACATTTGATGACAAGACAATTTATAAGGCTAATCCTGATAATCCTTCAGTAGTTTATGTTGATGATACAGGTAATAATGAGAGAACCTCTGAAGAATATATGTATTACAAGGTTGACGATGAAGGTAATGTACTTGAAGAAGTAGATAAGGATACTGCAAAGCATACTTATTATACTAAGGTCGGCGAATCAACACCTGTTTCAAGAGACGAGGCTGTTGGTAAGGAAACAAAAACCTTCCATACATATGAAGAGGCTGGCTATGCATATCCTCCTAAGATGACTCGTGAAGCTATCCTTGGCGAAGACAGCGATACAGAAGGCTTCATTGTTCATCCTGAAACAAAGATCGTCAAGAATATCTATGAAATGAGAAGCGATCTTAACCTTACTTCATCAGGTGACTATGATCCGGCTGTATACTTTACATCTGTTCCTGATGAGTTCTGTATAGATACTCCTGAAGGTGAGGACTATATGGAAAACAGACTTCCATATGCATTCAATGATGACGGAACGAAATTTGCAGGCAATGAAACTTATTATTCACCATGGTCCGGCGATACTATTACAAAATCATGTATAATAGGTAAGTCAGACGGTACAGAGTTCAAAATGCCTAAGCAGATCAAGATCAAGTCAACAGATGTTATCTGGGTCGTTCTCAGAAATGTAAAATTCGATGAGGACGACGGAAACAACATGATGCTTCACTCCGCCATGAACGGCAAGCAGATCGTTTGCGATACCAGTGAAGGTAAGGTAAGATTCCTTATAGATGGAACCCTGACTATAGGTAAGGGCGCTATCATCAAGGATGGTTTTAAAAACGGTCAGCCTGTTGATGCTAAGTCTTCTTGGGGTATTGAATACTACGGTACAGAAGGCTCAAAGATCAAGTGTATAAACAACGTAACACTCATCGGAACATTTATGTGTCCGCTTACATCATACAGCGGAAACGTTGCAGGTGCTTTTACTGTAAAGTATAAAGACGTTTACGGCGTTGAAAGAGAATTAAATGAACCGATCATCGGAAGCGCTATGTTCGATCACGTTGAAGAAGCAGTGAACAACTTCGGTGTTATCAACTCCGGTGGTTCAGCTACAGGAATAGACCCCGTTACTGTTGAAACTGTATTTGGTACATACGAGATATCCTACTTCATGGGAGTATAAAGGAGGAATGTTCTGATGAAAAAAGGCAAAAAAAAGTTAAAGGGCATGACTCTTGTTGAGATGATAATCTCAATAGCTATCTTCGGAATTATGGGCGGACTGCTCATACTTGTAGGAACTCATGTAGATGCAACAACACGAGCTGGAAATACCTTAAAGAACAAGGTACAGGTTGAATCTCCTTATGCAGCAAATCACAGAACAGAGGACGCTGCAGGAAACGAACTGCCTACAAGTGAGATCGACATTTCCGTAAAGCTTAACGTCGGAAGCGAAGGTCATTATTACGTTAAGACGACCAACGCAGCAGGTGAAGATGTAGTCCTTGAAGAGGATTACGGTCCTAATATCCAGGTCGATATGAAGGCTGATAAGTACCAGACAGAAGGTCTTGTAACTGATGGTATGACAGCTGAGCAGATCGAAGAAATGAGAAAAAGAGCCAATGGCGGTCTCAACCTTGAATTCTTCGATGTACAGCCAACGACCGCTCCTACAACATGATCGGTGGAGGAAATGATATGATGAAACATATTAAAAAAGGTTTTACTCTCATCGAGCTCATCGTTGTAATGGCGATATTCTCAATACTTATGGTCGGCGTAATGGTGCTTATCGACCCTGTATCGAATATGTTCAAAAATACAGCAATGTCTGAAAAGACATATGCGTATGCAAACAATGTTCAGCAGTATCTGCAAACAAAGCTTGAATATGCAGAAGATGTCTTTGTTGGTTCATCAGGAAAAATGGGACTGACAACTGACGGCGGTGCAAACAGCGAAAAGCTTGCAGAGTATGTTGAGAATTTCAGAAAGAATCAACTGACGGTGAAAATGTAAACTATGTTAACGGAAAGATCCATGTTGTCAGACTTGTAAACAAGGACGGCAAGATGGCAGGAGGAACAGCAGTAAAAAAAGGTCAGATAACACAGCGTGTTTATACCTTTAATTCAAAAGAAGACGCTACAGTCGATAAAGATGATTTCGACGAAGAGGTAGCTGAACTTAACCCTGCATTCCTTGATGCAAAGGACGCAGCTTACGATTTCAGCTATTCACTCGGCGTTTCAAAGCTTGTCTCAAAGGATAAGTCTGATCTTAGCCCTGTTACTCCTGGTGCTTTAAAATCAGGTGCCGATTATAAGGTGCTTGATAAGGACTATAGTAATAGTTCGTCCGAGATCAATGCAGCAAGATTAGCACTTTCAATTGTTCTGAACAAGAAAAGCAGCGGAACTGTTGAGTGTGTGAATTCAGCTGGTGTAGTACCATATAACTATACTGCATTTGCTACACCTTGTGCTGTTCAGGTAGTAAATCTTCCGCTTACCAATATCGCACATAGAAATGGCAGATCAGTTGGTGCAGGCGTTGGTCAGACAAGACCAATGAAGGATCCCACTGATGGTAAGGTAAGATTACAGACAGCGGGCGACTCAGGATATGCATTTTCAATGACATCTCTTGATGATACTGTTGACTTCGATCAGGATATCTACTTTATCTATTGTTTCACTGATGAGATCGATTCATAAGTAAAAAAACAGGCAGCAGTCAAATGCTGCTGCCTGTACTTTATTTTCTTTTATTTAGCACTTAGCAGGTTAAGATACCACTGTGCTATCTGATTACCACATAATGAACCAACGGCGATTCCTATTGAAAGGAATGGTCCAAAAGCAAATTTTGAATCCTGGGTGGCATACTTGTTTATTAGGCCCCCGATTGCAGCAACTATAACTCCGATGAATGTTGAAGCGATAACAGCTTGTGTTCCAAGGAAAGCTCCTGCGGCAAACATAAGATATGTATCACCGAGTTCAATGGCACGGAAGTCTTCTCCGAACTTCTTCTTGATGATCGGGCGGCTTACCTCGCCAATGATAAAGAATGGTACACTGATTATGAACGCGCCGATGATGCGGCTTTTCAAAGTAACATCTTCATGCTCCATAGAGTAGAAAATGTGAAGCGGGACTGCAAGGAGCAAAACAACAGCGATCATGCTGACGTATATCTCTTTGGTATCCCAGTCGATGAATCCTATACATATAAGGAAAGACATCAAAACGCAGGTTATTATGGATTTAACATTAATGTCCAGAACAAAAAACGTCAGAACGTAAAGAAGACCGTTAAGGCTTTCTACCAGCGGATAGCGGGCGGATATCTTAGAACCGCAGCTATGACATTTTCCTCTCAGCATTATCCAGCTGAAAACAGGAATAAGATCAATAGGTCTGATCTTCGTACCGCAGGTCATGCAGTGAGAAGCCTTTTCCTTATCCTCTTTGGTTTGTCCTATTCCGAGAATCGACGGACTGTCAGGGTCGGGAAGCCTGTAGATAACTACATTAAGAAAGCTTCCGATACATATCCCGAATAGGAAAATAATGACGTAAAACATGATCTTGAATGGCAGCTCGGTAAATTCACTGTGGAGCATATCCTCAAATCCGAACATGATTTTACCCCTCCTTCATATTTAAAATGTACATAATATTATTATAACATAAATTATGGAAAATTCAAGTACAATTTTAGAATATCGGTCGGTATGACGGATATCGGTCGTATTCAGAAAATAAGCGGAGGTTTTTTATGAGAAACGAGAGAATTGGTGACTACTTAGTCAATCAAGGGCTGATTACAAGCGAGCAGCTTCAGCAGGTACTTGAAGCTCAGAAAGCATCCAACGGAGCAAAGAAATTTGGTGACGTTGTTGTTGAACTGGGATTCATGTCAGAAGTTAACTTCGCAAAGGCACTGGCCGGCAACCTGAGAGTTCAGTATGTTGACCTCGACAACGTTGAGATCAATTCTGATGCAGTACAGATGGTTCCTGAAGCTCTGGCAAGAAAGCACACAGTAATCGCTATCAATGTACAGGGTAAACGTCTTACCGTTGCAACCAATGATCCTGTAAACTTCATCGTCCTCGAGGACATCAAGGTTTCTACAGGTATGGATACAGTTCCTGTTCTTGCAACAACATCTGCTATCAATAAGGCGATCGGTAAGTGCTACTCAATGCAGAACGTTGACAGCGTTCTTGAGAACGTTGCAGGTATGGGCGGCGACCTCGGTGAGATGACCGAAGCTGATATCGAGTCTAAGGACAGAGTTGAGAGCGCTCCTATCGTTAAGCTCGCAACAACTATCGTTGAAAACTCATACAGAGCAGACGCTACCGATATTCACATCGAGCCATTTGACAAGTACACAAGGATCCGTATCCGTGTAAACGGCGACCTCGTTGAACTCATGAATATTTCCAGTGCAGTACACAGCGCACTTACAACACGTTTCAAGCTTATCAGCGGTATGAACATCGCTGAAAAGAGAATCCCTCAGGACGGCCGTTTCACACAGGTCGTTGACGGAACTACTCTTGATGTCCGTGTATCCTCACTTCCTATGGTACACGGTGAAAAGATCGTTATCCGAATTCTTTCTACAGGTCAGATCGCTCTTCGTAAGATCACTGACCTCGGTATGTCAGATTATAACTACACCCTGTTCGAGTCCATGCTGAGAGTTCCTCACGGCGTTATCCTCGTAACAGGACCTACCGGTTCAGGTAAAACAACAACTCTTTACGCTGCTCTTGGTGAGATCGCTAAGCCAAACGTAAACGTTGTTACAGTTGAGGACCCTGTCGAAAAATCTATCGACGGTATCAATCAGTGTCAGGTTAACCAGAAGGCAGGTATGACCTTCGCCGCAGCCCTCCGTTCTATCCTCCGTCAGGACCCTGACGTAGTTATGATCGGTGAGATGCGTGATACCGAGACAGCAGATATCGGTATCCGTGCCGCTATCACAGGACACTTGGTTCTCTCCACACTTCATACCAACGACGCTGCATCGACAGTTGTACGTCTTGTTGATATGGGTGTTGCTCCTTACATGGTAGCTACTTCACTTATCGGTGTTATCGCACAGCGACTCATCAAGGTTCTCTGCCCTGAGTGCAAGAAGCCAAGAATGTCAACTCCTGAAGAAAATGAACTTATGGGTATA
This sequence comes from Ruminococcus flavefaciens, assembly GCA_902780115.1. GTDB lineage: Bacteria > Bacillota > Clostridia > Oscillospirales > Ruminococcaceae > Ruminococcus > Ruminococcus flavefaciens_Y. Next base: position 13,282 of record CACZEJ010000054.1, read on the forward strand.
GATCACTCTATACAGGTTTATGAACCGGGCGGATGCCCAGTCTGCAACAATACAGGCTACAGAGGAAGAACTGCTATCCACGAGATCATTCACTGTACAGCAAACGTTTCTTCCATTATCGCAGCAGGCGGTTCTAAGGAAGAGATCGAGAACGCTGCAAGATCAAACGGAACGAAGCTTCTTCGTGACAACGCTTCTGAGCTTGTACAGGCTGGACAGACATCAATAGATGAGCTTGTAAGAACTACATTTACAGTATAATGGCTATGCACCTATATAGGGAGGACTAATAATATGGCAATTGAAATACATAGAATACTGGATGAAGTCAGACTCCTCGGCTGTTCTGACCTTCACTTCACAGACAGGATCGCTCCTGTTGTACGTCTTAACGGTACACTCAGAACCATGCGTTCACAGTACCCCGAGATGGACGAGGAGGAAATACTCAATATCGTTCATCAGATGACAAACGATGCACAGCAGACAAGCGTAAACAACCATAAGGATACCGACTTCTCGTTCACAACAAGAAGCGGCTACCGTCACCGTGTAAACGTATACTTCCAGAAGGGTAAGCCTGCTATCGCTATCCGTCTTCTGAGAAACGATATCCCTACACTCGAGGATCTCGGACTTCCTCCGATACTCGCTGACTTCGCAATGCGTCCCCGTGGACTCGTTCTCGTAACAGGTCCTACCGGTTCAGGTAAGTCAACTACCCTCGCTGCTATGATCGACTTCGTAAACCTTAACAGAAGCGCTCACGTTATCACAGTTGAGGACCCTATCGAGTACGTTCACGAGCACAAGAGATGTATGGTAAACCAGAGAGAGATCGGTGACGACGTTGACAGCTTCTCACTCGCACTGAGAGCTGCTCTCCGTGAAGACCCTGATGTAATCCTCGTAGGAGAAATGCGTGACTTCGAGACTATCCAGGCTGCTGTAACCGCAGCTGAAACAGGACATCTCGTTATGTCAACACTTCATACAACATCTGCAGCTGATACTATCAACCGTATCATCGACGTTTACCCTGAGCATCAGCAGCAGCAGATCAGAACACAGCTCGCAAACAACCTCGTAGCTGTTATCTCTCAGACACTTATTCCTAAGAAGGACGGTACAGGCCGTATCGCTTGTATGGAAATTCTTAACTGTACAGACGCTATCTCGGCTATGATCCGTGATAATAAGATCCACCTCGTACAGTCTGCTATCCAGACAGGTAAGCAGCAGGGAATGCTTTCTCTGGATATGGAGCTTGCAAGACTTGTATCCAAGAATGTAATCAACGAAGTAGATGCTCTCGAGAAATGTCTCGACAAGCAGGAATTCTACCGCTTCCTCTCTCAGATGGGAGGAGCTCCCAGAGCAGGTATGCAGGGCTGATAAAAAAATATGTAATGAACAGACCGTCGGACATGAGTCAGGCGGTCTGATTTTTTATAAAAAAAGAGGGAGAGAAAAAATTTCTGAGAAAAAAATCATGAAATTTGATGCCGAAATGATAAAAATGAGCAGCAAAAAGGGTATATGAGAAGCAAAATACCCATATACGAAAAGTATAGTTGACTATGAATTAAACAAGGACTAAATTTTACATTTAACTTATTCACAAAACCTTGTGCATTTTGACGGAAACACTAAAAAAAATAAGGCTATTTACCGTTCCAATGTAAAAAGTGCCTTTAGATATGGAATTTTTTCTTGAAAACTGTTGACATTATGTGAATAAGGTGGTATACTATAATCACAGGGAAGGGAAAGGGAGTAAAAAATCCCCGAACCCAAAAATCGAGTGAAAGCAAATGACTTTCACAAATCAATATTTTTAAGGAGGGTTTTCTTATGAAAACTACAAAGAAAGGTTTTACACTTATTGAGCTCATCGTTGTTATCGCTATCATCGGTGTTCTCGCAGCAATCCTCGTTCCTTCAATGCTCGGTTATGTAAAGAAGTCAAAGGTTTCTTCTGCTAACTCAGCTGCTAACTCACTCCAGAAGGCTATCAACACAGCTCTCGTAGAAGTTGATGAAGAGTCACAGGAAGCTGGAAACATCCTTTCAATCAACCGTCTCGCTCGTTCTGGTGATGTAACACTTACATCTACAGGTGCTGCACTTTCTTCTGACGTTAGCGCTTCAGCTATCACAAAGAAGATCATGAACTACATGGAGAAGGCTAAGAAGCTCGCATTCGCTTCAGTATGTGATGGTGGCGTATGCAAGGCTGTAGCAGTTAGCGTTGACGATACATACACAGGTACATCACCTGCTGGTGTTGTTACAGTTGACAACTACACAGAGTATAAGGGCACATCTAAGCTCACAAATGCTTGCTCACTCGCAGCTGCTAAGGCATCGTAATCTAACGATTTAGATCGTAAAACTTAATTGAAAAAATAGCTCCTTCCGAAAGGGAGGAGCTTTTTTTTACAAATGAATGGCGATCCCGGGGTCGGCTAAATGCACAATAAGAGTGCTAAAAAATTGTAGCTGAAAACTGGATTTAATATTGACAAAATATGAACTTTTTGATATAATATATATGAAAAATTGTATTGGGAGGTGCATTCCTATGAAGGCTAAAAGAACTAAAAAGGGCTTTACCTTAATGGAGCTTATAATCGTTATTGCGATTATGGGAATTTTGCTTGCTATCGTTGTTCCCTCGTGGGGATATTTTATAAGAAGAGCGCGTGAGAGAAGTGCCAATGCGAAGGCAAAGGTGGTTTTCAACGCAGTACAGACTGAGGTTACAAGGCTGGGAGCTAAAGAGCGACCGCTTAATAATATCGTACACGATCCGAATTCGGACTCGACTTTCGTCGTAAAAACACAGTCACAGATATATATGGGCGATTATGATCTGAAGGACAGAACAAAGTCTGATACGAAAGATAATCGTAATTACTATGACTTCTATTTTTACTGGAACGGCACAAGCGGCTGTAGAGTAGATGCATCGGGAACTAAAAAGGGCACGACTGATGATGATGTGAAGTTTGCACGAGCTGTAAATTCTATCATTGGTACAGACGGAACCTACAAAGTGTATGTCAAAGACTATAATGTAATATCAGTCGTTTACTCTGATTATGAAAAAGGCAATTACAAGGGAACTTATCCTGTGGGCATGGATGAGCTCGCTGATGGCGTTAGAAATGACATCAGAAGAAAAGATATACAGTTTATAGATATGTCGAAAATCAAACTGACATAAAATGTATAAAGATAAAAGTCTGAGAGCAGTAAAAATGCTTTCAGACTTTATTTTTTTGCCTCAAATGTTCTTCTCTGGTTGAGATTGAGAGCTTAGAATAATATTTTTATTAATGTGAAACTCGGGCAACGAAGTTTTCAACAGTTTTGTTAAAGAAAAGTTTAAAACTTTATGCTTGACTTTTGAGGAAAACTGAGGTATAATATAAACACTGGCCGACACGGAGAGTCAAGACAAAGAAAAATTTCCGAAAAGAAATTTGAAAAAAGTACTTGACAAACCGGATGGAAAGTGATATAATATATAGGCTGCTC
>CACZEJ010000055.1 GCA_902780115.1 Ruminococcus flavefaciens
CCTCGTTCAGCTCCCGCTTCCTAAGCATATCGACGAGAAGGCTATCATAAATGCTATCTCTCCCGAAAAGGACGTTGACGCATTCCACCCTATCAACGTAGGCAAGATCATGATCGGTGAGTACTCATTCCTTCCCTGCACACCTGCTGGCGTTATGAGACTTATCGAGAGCACAGGCACAGACATCACAGGCAAGCAGTGCGTAGTTATCGGCAGAAGCAATATCGTCGGCAAGCCGCAGGCAATGCTCCTCCTCCAGAAGAACGGCACTGTTACCATATGCCACTCAAAGACAAAGAATCTCAAGGAGATATGCCTCGGAGCTGATATACTCGTAGTTGCTATAGGACGTGCAAACTTCGTTACAGGGGATATGATAAAGGAAGGCGCTGTTGTCATCGACGTAGGCATGAACCGCCTCGACAACGGAAAGCTCTGCGGAGATGTTGAGTTTGAGTCTGCTGAGAAGAAGGCTTCTTACATAACACCTGTTCCAGGCGGCGTTGGTCCTATGACAATAGCAATGCTCATGAAGAACACTCTTACAGCTGCAAAACAGCAGGCTGGCATAGAATAAAATATATATAGGGCTGTCAGATATGACAGCCCTTTTATGTAACCCGAATAACGCAAAATTATATATTGACTAACAGTCATTTTGGTGATATAATTGTCTTGCGTATTTTACCGCAAACAACTTGAAAGGACAGTGTTTATATGAAAAACACATCAAAATCTCCCTCCGCAAGAGGCGGCTTTGGTTCAAAGATAGGCTTTGTACTGGCTGCGGCAGGCTCTGCGGTAGGTCTGGGAAATATCTGGCGTTTCCCCTATCTTGCTGCTAAGTACGGCGGCGGTATCTTCCTGTTGATCTACATAATCTTCGCGATCACATTTGGTTTCACACTCATGCTCACTGAAATAGCCATCGGCAGACGCACAGGAAAAAGCGTAATCGGTGCTTACAAAGCTGTGGACAAGAGATTCTCTTTCCTCGGCATTCTTGCAGCTGTAATACCTGCGCTGATACTCCCGTATTACTGCGTTATAGGCGGCTGGGTACTGAAGTATATGACCGTTTTCGTAACAGGCGGCGGCGAGGAAGCTTCAAAGGCGACCTTTGCATCAGCCTCCGATCCCGAAGCCAAGCTCTCATTCTTTGCGCACTTCATCGGTCTTCTTGAGCAGCCTACCATATTCTTCATAATATTCGTGCTCCTCACATCTGTTGCAGTATTCTTCGGTGTTGAAAAGGGCATCGAAAAGGTGAGCAAATTACTCATGCCCGTGCTTCTTATACTCATTATAGGCATTGCAGTATATACTCTCACTCTTGACGGTGCAGGCGACGGACTTAAATACTACCTGCTCCCTGATTTTAACGGCTTCACAGCTTCAAAGTTCTTCAAAACCATCGCCGCAGCCTGCGGACAGCTCTTTTACTCAATGTCCATAGCAATGGGCATCATGGTCACATACGGCTCGTATATGCGCAAGGAGGACTCGCTGGAAAGCTCCGTGCGCCAGATAGAGGTATTCGATACCCTTGTGGCTATCCTTGCAGGACTTATCATCGTTCCTGCGGTATTCGTATTCTCAGGCGGAAACAAGTCCGCCATCAACGCAGGTCCCGGACTCATGTTCGACACTCTTCCTAAGGTATTCGCTGATATGCCCGCAGGTCAGTTCATCGGAGCTGCATTCTTCATACTCGTTACCCTTGCTGCTCTCACATCTTCCATTTCACTCATGGAGACAGTCGTTGCAGTAGTTATCGAGAAATTCAAGCTCAGCCGTACAGTCAGCTGCGTTATCGTAATTGGTATAACTCTTGTACTCGGTATGCTTTCAGTACTTGGCTACAGCGTATGCTCAGACTTCACTATATTCAAAAAGCAGATGCTTGATTTCTTCGACTACATCACTAATAACCTGATGATGCCTGTGCTTGCTCTTCTCACCTGCATACTCATAGGCTATGTAGTCAAGACCAAGTACGTTGAAGAAGAGGTAATGCTCGGCGAAAAGCGCTTCCGTTCAAAGCTCCTTTACAGCGTCATGATAAAGTTCATATGCCCTGCGTGTATGATAATGATACTCCTGACCGCTACTAAGATATGACACAAAGCTCCCTGTTTTTCAGGGAGCTTTTTCATTATCACGTTTCTTCTTCTCTTTGGCAGAAAATATTGAAATATTTCACAGTGCATTCGCTTTTTTACTGCAAATTGCTACATTATTCCAAAGCTATTGACTTTTAAAAAAATAACGTGTAGAATATTAATGTATGAGTTTATTTATTGCTATTTTTCGTAGATTTTACATACATCTCAATTAAGCCGAATTCGGGCAAAAGATTTTACAAAGGGTGGTATATTTGGTCTTCAGCAGCTTGGAATTTATTTTTATTTTCCTACCTATTTTTATGCTGATCTATGCGTGTTCAAGAAAAGAATATAAAAATCTTGTCATATTCGCTGGCAGCGTCATTTTCTACAGTCTCGGAGTTAAGAAACCTGTTTATATTTTTCTTTTTCTGCTGACAACTCTGCTTAACTTCATTGTCGGTCAGTTCATCGAGAACAGCCGCCATGCCAAAAAAGCGTGGCTTTTTTTCGGCACAGCCTTCAACTTCTGGTGGCTGATATTCTTCAAGTACTGGTCATTCGGCGGCGAGAATATCAATGCTATCTTCCATACGAGCCTTACCGTAAAGGATATTATCCTCCCTATCGGTATCAGCGTTCCAGAACGTATCCTATATCGCTGATGTCTACAGGGGCAAGGCTAAGGCTGAGAAGAATCTCATAAATTACGGCGCTTACATAAGTATGTTCCCTCAGCTCATCGCAGGTCCTATCGTTACGTATGACCACGTCGCAAAAGAGCTGAAAAACCGTACTCACACCATTCAAAAGGTCGAGGACGGTCTCAAGACCTTCACTATCGGTCTTGGATACAAGGTCCTCATAGCCAACCAGATAGGCGGTCTTTGGAGCGATATCTCCATGATAGGATATGAGAGCATATCCTCACGGCTTGCATGGCTCGGTATATTCGCATACTCATTCCAGCTCTACTTCGATTTCTGCGGCTACTCCCTCATGGCGATCGGTCTCGGAAAGATAATGGGCTTCAACCTCCCGAGGAACTTCGACCACCCATATCTCTCGCTCACTATGACAGAGTTCTGGCGGCGCTGGCACATGACCCTCGGATCATGGTTCAAGGATTACATATATATCCCTCTCGGCGGAAACCGAAAGGGAAACAGCAAAATGATACGCAACACCTTCATCGTATGGCTCTTTACGGGTCTGTGGCACGGTGCAAGCTGGAACTTCGTGCTCTGGGGCATGGTTCTGTTCCTCATAATCATGAGCGAAAAACGCTGGACAGGCAAGGTGCTCAACAAAGTAAAGCCCCTCGGACACCTGTATATGATACTGATAATACCGCTGACATGGCTGATCTTCGCTGTGACAGACTTCCACCAGCTCGGCATATACTTCAGCCGCAGAAGACCTACACCATTATGGATAAGGACTATGTAATGTACTGGACTAAATACTGGAAATATTTCGCGGCAGCGATCATATTCTCCACAAGGATCCCCCAGGCTATTTACAAGAAAACAAAGAATTCCGCATTCACAACACTGGTACTTCTGGCTGTATTCTGGGCATCAGTCTACTGTATGTATAAAGGTCTTGACGACCCATTCATGTATTTCAGATTTTAAGGAGAGACAAGCGTGAACAAATTTAAGCAATGCATATACACGGTGATCCTTCTTCTCACCTGCTTCGTGGCTTCACCGTTCATATATAAGCAGATATGGAAAAACAGCGAGCTAAAAAAGCCAAAGACCGAAGCTAAAGTCCCTGTTATCTCGACTCAACAGGCAAATCAGGCTCAGCAGCCCGCTTCGGAAGCAGCTACAACTGTTCCTCAGACAAACGATAACGGCGAGGCAGTTACTACTTCTGAGGCTGAACAGCCTACCACAGAAGCTCCTGCTGTACAGCAGACTGTATTCGCTCAGAGCGGTCCCGAGTACTTCGACGACGCTCTCTTTATCGGCGATTCGCGTACAGTCGGTATCCGCGATTACGGCACACTGAAAAATGCACAGTATTTCTGCGATATCGGTCTTTCTGCATATAAGATCGACAATTCCACTGTAAACGGCAGCACTTTATGGGATTTCCTGAATACAAAGAAGTTCGGCAAGGTATACCTTATGCTCGGTATAAACGAGGTCGGCAACGATATCGAATACACTGTTTCGGCTTACAGAAAGGTAGTGGACGGTATACGTAAGGCTCAGCCCGATACTATCATATACCTCCTTGCAAATCTCCATGTTGCAACATATGCAGAGACCGCTGCAATATCCAACGAGCGCATAAACGCTCTCAATGCCCGCATAAGCGAAATGGCTGATAATCAGAAAACATTCTATATTGACGTTAACGGCGTTTTCGATGACGCTAACGGAGCTCTCACTGCCGATTTTTGCAGCGACGGTGTTCACGTTCTTGCGAAATACTACGCAACATGGTGCGACTGGCTCTGTGCCAATACAGTTGTCCAGACTCCTGCTGCTCCTGCAAGCACCACGGCAGCAAGCGCCGCAGCTCAGCCTGCTGCTGAGACAACGGCAACAGCTTCATCACGTCCGCAGAATGAAGAATTCTCGAACCAATAATATATCAGGCGGCTCAGCCGCCTTTTTGATAAGCCAAACCACGTAAACCACGAAAGGAGCATACCATGGCAGAACTCAAAGTAGGATATAAAGGCAGAACTATCTATAACTCCACATTCACGATACTCGAATTTCTCGGCGGCGGAGGTCAGGGAAATGTCTACAGAGTAGAATGCGGCGGCAAGGAAATGGCACTTAAATGGTACCACAAGTCTACCATAGACAAAATGAAAAATCCACAGGAGTTCTATGAGAATCTCCGCGCAAACATAAAAAAAGGAGCTCCTACCAAGGCTTTTCTCTGGCCTGAGGAGCTGTCCAACTGGATAGACGGAAGCTTCGGCTATATCATGCCTCTCCGTCCAAAGGGATATGAGGAGCTCACACGCTTCCTGCTCTGGGACCCCAAGCAGCGCAAAATGAAGGCAAGCTTCGCCAATATCACAGCCCGCTGCAACGCTGCTATCAACATCATCGAGGGCTTCCGTGCTCTCCACAATGACGGCTACAGCTATCAGGACCTGAACAACGGCAACTTCTTCATCAATCCCGAGAACGGTGATGTTCTCATATGCGACAACGACAATGTTTCAGAACGCGGCGTGAACTTCGGTATTGCAGGCAAACAGCGATATATGGCTCCCGAAGTAGTTCTCGGCGGTTCGCCTGACAAGCGCTCCGACCGCTTCTCACTGGCTGTAATACTGTTCCGTATGCTCTTCATCGAGCACCCCCTTGAGGGCAAATACTCCACTCCCCCGTGCATGACACCCGAGCTTGAAAAGAAGTTCTACGGCAGCGATCCTGTTTTCGTCCTCGATCCCGAAGACGACCGAAATGCTGCAAATACTCAGCTCAACACAAATACTCTCCGATTCTGGAAGATCTATCCCGACTATATCCGTGATCTCTTCACACAGTCCTTCGGCAAAAGCTCTGTTCAGCCGCCTTACGACCGCGTTATCGAGCTCACATGGCTGGACGCTTTCATAAAGCTCAGGAGCGAGACTGTCCCCTGCCCTCACTGCGGCAAGGAGACCTTCATCTCTCACGGATATACCGTTAACTGTATGTACTGCGGCGATCATCTCACCTGCACAGACAGTATCAAGTTCAAGCGCTTCGAGCTGCCTGCATTTGGCGGAGCTAAGCTCTACGAGGGCATGACAGGCGATACGGACGGCAACTTCCACAAGATCATCGGTGAAGTTGTCCGCAATAAAAAAGACCCCAGCAAACACGCTCTCCGCAACCTCTCCGATCAGACATGGAGCGTAAAGCTGCCCGATAACAGTGTCAGAAATGTTGACCCTAACGGCATCATGCCCATAAACAGAGGTTTTGTCCTCACTATCGGCAAAAGCGAAGGAACAGTCGAATAAATGAAAAAGCTCCCCATCGGGGAGCTTTTTCACTATTCGTCGTCTTCTTCCTCATCTTCATCAACGGGAAGAACTTCGATTATGACCTTTTCTACAGTCTGCTCATTGACCTTCGTAACAGTTATGCGGAAGATACCGCTCTCAGCCGTTTCACCTGCATCGGGGATATGCTCCATAACATCAGTTACCCAGCCTCCGACAGAAGTATAATCTGTAGTTATCATATTCTCGTCAAGATCGAGCATCTCCAGCATATCGCTTATGCTCATATCGCCTGCTACCTCATACTTGTCAGGAGCTATCATAACGATATTTGTCTCGATCTCGTCGTCCTCGTCGTATATCTCGCCAACGAGCTCCTCAATGATGTCCTCAAGAGTAACGATACCCTTTGTGCCTCCGTACTGGTCGATGACCACAGCAAGATGCACCTTTGAGCGCTGCATATCGCGCATAGCCTCGCTTATCAGCTTTGTATCGGCAATATGGGGTACTTCCTGAATGATCTCGGTGATATCGCTCCCGCCCTCAACGAGCATTTTGAAAAAAGCCTTATTTGTGATGATGCCCTTGATATTATCGAGACTTTTCTCATATATCGGCAAACGCGAGTACATCTCGCTGCTGAAAAGCTCTTTTATCTCATCAATTGTCGAGCTCATCTCAACGCCTATGACCTTTACACGGGGTATGAGTATCTCGTTAACAGTTATCTCGTCAAATTCCAGAGCACTCTTAACGAGTTCGCTCTCCTGCTCCTCAATGACACCCTGCTCCTCGATCTCATCTATCATATACTTCAGCTCGTCCTCAGTAACGCTTGGAGCATCGTCGCCTTTTGCAACAGCCGACGAGAGCTTATTCAGCAGCCATACAAATGGCTTGAACACCATGACCAGAAACGAGAGCGGTCCTGCAAAGGCAAGCGCCAGTTTCTCGGCATTCTTCTTTGCGTATGACTTCGGAAGCACCTCGCAGAATATCAGTACAAGCACTGTTACAACAATAGTGGATACCGCTGCACCCTTGCTTCCGATAAGCTTTATGAAAACGATAGTGCTCACCGATGAAGTGGCGATATTCACTATATTATTGCCGATAAGCACTGCCGTGAGCACCTCATCGAAGCGGTTTGCCAGTTTAAGTGCCTTTTTTGCCTTTCTGCTGCCCTGTGCCTCATAGTTTTTAAGGCGGAGCTTGTTCACGCTGGAAAAAGCTGTCTCAGTTCCCGAGAAGAGCGCTGAGAAGATCATCATAGCAATGACAAGAACTATCTTCCATATATCTGAACTGTCCATATAATTCCTTTCCTTATATATAATGTTTTCATTATATCATAACTGACCGAATAATGCAAGCACAAAAAACACAAATCCTCAAAGAATCGTTCACTGTTTTAACGCACTTTTCACATAACAGCTTGTATTGTGAAAAAAATTACACACAAACTTCCTTAAAACGATACAATTACTGCAAATTCATTTCACATACCCCCAATATAATATAATCACAGGCTGAGGGAGAACCTCAGATACAAATTAATTTGAAAGGGAAAGTGAATAATATGAATGAATATAACTATAATAACAATAACGAGCAGCAGGCTCAGAACAATAATGAGGTTTACACAGGTTTCAGCACTGATGCTAATGCACAGAAGCAGCCAAAGAAGCACCGCGGCATGAAAGCAGCTGCTTTCATAATGGCAATGGCTCTCGTATCAGCAGGTTCTATCGGAGCATACCGCCAGTTCGCAGGTGAAAACGTTTTCAGAACATCTTCTTCATCTGAGAGCAGCGAGAAGGATTCTGTCAAAGCTTCCGCAAAGAGAGAGAGCAGCGATACGCTCAGTGCTCAGAACGTAAGCATTATAAATACAACGAAGTCAAAAGGCAGCGAGCTCTCTACAGAAGAGATAGTTGAAAAGGTGCTTCCTTCGGTAGTTGGTATCGAATCAACTTTCACTGTTGAGACCCCACGCAACAGCTTCTCAGACTTCGGATTTGGATTTGATTTTGGCTTTGGTGAAAACAGTATGCCTTCTACAAGCGAATTTTCCGGAACAGGTACTGGTGTTATCATCTCAGAAAACGGCTATATCGTAACAAATGCACACGTTATCTATGACAACGAATATAAGTCAGGTCTTGCAGACAGTGTTTCGGTACTCATCGGCGATGATGAAACATATGATGCTGAGGTCATCGGCTATGATGTTGACTGTGACTTAGCCGTTCTCAAGATCGATGAGACAGGTCTTACACCTGCTGAATTTGGCAACAGCGACGAGCTTAAACTTGGTGAATCAGTTATCGCTATCGGAAATCCTCTCGGATTTGATCTTAAAAATACAGTTACAGGCGGTATGGTCTCAGGTCTTGACCGTGATATCACTATCAACGACAAGGCTATGAACCTTATCCAGACAGATGCCGCAATCAACTCAGGCAACTCAGGCGGTCCGCTTATAAATAAGTACGGTCAGGTCATCGGCATCAACTCATCCAAGATGTCATCATCCTACTCTACATCAGGAGCTTCTATCGAGGGTATTGGCTTTGCAATTCCTTCAAACCTTACTTCATCTATCATTGATGACCTTATGAAGTACGGCTATGTTACAGGAAAGCCGCAGCTTGGTATAAGCTGTCAGGACGTTACTGAAACTATCTCAAAGATGTACAATCTCACTATAGGTGTATACGTAACAGCTGTAAGCGATGATAGTGCTGCTGATAAGGCAGGCATCAAAGAAGGAGATATCATTGTAGCTATCGACGACAAGAAGATAACTACTGCTGCTGAGCTTACTGCTGAGAAGAACAAGCACTCCGCAGGAGACACCGTTGAGCTCAAGCTCATCAGAGACGGTAAAGAAAAGACAGTCAAGGTAACTCTCGACGAGCAGACACACGAAGATACTTCTGATGATAAGTCCGACGAGGAGAAGTCTTCAAAGAACAAAGACAGCAAGAAGGCTGAAAAGGAAGACAAGTCCGACGAAGCTGAGGACAAAAAGGCAGAGGAAGACGAAAAGATAAAGAAGCCTTCTGACAGCGAGCGCAAAGACAAGAAGAGCATCATGGACAATATCCTCGGCGAAAACGCTGACGATGAAGACGACGATGCCGACAACGAAGATTGATATTTTCCTTTCATATAATTCTTCTTTCAATAAGCGGAAAAAGCTCCCATAATGGGAGCTTTTCTGTGTTTACGGCATAAAAAAGGACGGCTGTGAGCGTGATACTTATATGAAAATTTTTACGCGAACTATTGAGGAAAAACCTTTTGAAGAAGATTTCCTCTGTATTCTTTCAAGATCCTTATTTCATTTTTTCTATTATAAAGCCCATAAATAAACTGCCCCTTTGTATTAAACTACAAAGGGGCTTTATCATAGAAAAAATCAGCTAAAAGTCTTTGGAAAGGGGTTCGGGGAAGAACCTTTCCTCAGAAAGGTTTTCCCCGATAAATTCACATAAAGTTTCTATATAAGTATCGCGGTCAATGCCGCCCTTTTTATGATCTTCTTACTTTTTGAAAGCTGCGATAGACTGCTCTATCTTAGCCATTTTTTCTTCAGCCTTTGCAAGCTTAGCCTTTTCAGCGTCGATAAGCTGTGCAGGAGCCTTTGCGATAAAGCCCTGGTTATTGAGCTTTCCGCTGAGGAAGTCGATGTCCTTCTGAACCTTAGCCTTTTCCTTTTCGAGGCGGGCGATCTCCTTCTCCTTGTCAACGAGCTCGTCCATAGGGATAAAGATACGAGCGGAGTCTGTAACAGCGTTTGCTGAATCAGGGATATCGAACCTGTCACCTGTCTCAACTGCGGAAGCAGAAGCAAGCTTCTCGAAGAATATTGCACATGAGTTGAAAAGCTCCTTGTCAGCAGTCTCGATGAAGAGCTTAGCCTTTACCGACGGCGGTACGTTCATTTCTGTACGTGTATTTCTTACAGCCTTGATAGCTGAGATTATCTTCTCGAATGCCTTTTCCTCTGCGCTAAAGTCGATAGAAGCATCATAGGTAGGATATGTTTCGAGGATTATCATTGACTTCTCATTTGTGAGAACCTGCCATATCTCCTCAGTGATGAACGGCATGAATGGGTGGAGGAGCTTCAGCATACCCTGCATAGCCCATACAAGAACAGCCTGAGCCTTTGCCATTGTCTCGCCGCCTGCCTGTATTCTCGGCTTTGTGAGCTCAATGTACCAGTCGCAGAAAACGTCCCAGATAAAGTCGTATATCTTCTGTGAAGCAACGCCGAGCTCATATCTGTCGAGGTTCTCGCCAACTTCTTTAGCAAGCTGGTTGAACTTGTTTACGAGCCACTTGTCCTCAAGCTCGAGGTCTGTCGGAAGTCCCTTGAACTCGAAGTCCTCGGGGAGATTCATCATGATGAAACGTGAAGCGTTCCAGAGCTTGTTTGCGAAGTTACGTGCAGCCTTTACCTTGTCGTCGATATAACGCATATCGTTTCCTGGGGAGTTACCTGTAGCGAGCATGAATCTGAGAGCGTCAGCACCGTACTCGTTGATAACTTCGAGAGGGTCGATACCGTTGCCCAGAGACTTGGACATCTTGCGTCCCTGTGAGTCACGAACAAGACCGTGGATAAGGACTGTATCAAAAGGAACCTTGCCCATATTCTCCAGACCGCTGAACATCATTCTGATTACCCAGAAGAAGATGATGTCGTAGCCTGTAACGAGTGTATTTGTTGGGTAGAAGTATTTGAGGTCTTCTGTATTCTCAGGCCAGCCCAGTGTTGAGAACGGCCAGAGCGCAGAGCTGAACCATGTATCGAGAGTATCGGGATCCTGTCTCATTGGCTTGCCGCACTTAGGACAAACTGCACTGCTCTCCTTTGTTACGACCATTTCGCCGCATGAATCGCAGTAGAATGCAGGTATCTGATGTCCCCACCATATCTGACGGGAGATACACCAGTCCTTGATATTTTCGAGCCAGTGGAAGTATATCTTGTCGAAACGCTCGGGAACGAACTTTGTATCGCCGTTCTTTACAGCCTTGATAGCAGGCTCTGCGAGGGGCTTCATCTTAACGAACCACTGTGTGGATACCTTTGGCTCAACAGTTGTGCCGCAGCGGTAGCAGGTACCAACGTTATGGCTGTACTCCTCGATCTTAACGAGAGCTCCTTCCTTTTCGAGATCTTCAACGATCTTCTTGCGGGCTTCGTAGCGATCCAAGCCTGCGTATGCAGGATAATCGTCAACGATAGTAGCATCGTCGTTCATAACGTTTATAACAGGAAGATTATGGCGGAGACCTACCTCGAAGTCGTTAGGGTCGTGAGCAGGAGTTATCTTAACAACGCCTGTACCGAAGTCCATTTCAACATAGTCATCGGCAACGATAGGTATCTCACGATGAACGATAGGAAGGATAACTGTCTTGCCAACGAGGTCTGTGTAGCGCTCGTCCTTTGGGTTTACAGCAACAGCTGTATCGCCGAGGAGTGTCTCGGGACGAGTTGTAGCCAGTTCAAGGTAGCCGTCGCTGTCCTTGATCTTGTAGCGGAGATGCCAGAAATGACCTGCCTGATCTTCATAAGTAACCTCAGCGTCGGAAAGAGATGTGCGGCACTTAGGGCACCAGTTGATTATACGCTCACCTCTGTAGATGAGACCTTTTTCGTAGTACTTTATGAATACTTCCTTGACAGCCTTTGAGCAGCCTTCATCCATTGTAAAGCGCTCGCGTGACCAGTCGCAGGAAGAACCCAGCTTTTTGAGCTGTTCAACGATACGTCCGCCGTACTGCTTCTTCCACTCCCATGCGCGCTTCATGAAGCCCTCACGGCCGAGGTCTTCCTTGGTAACGCCTTCCTTGCGCATAGCCTCAACTATCTTAGCCTCTGTAGCTATAGCAGCGTGGTCAGTACCGGGGAGCCACAGTGCGCTGTATCCGCTCATACGCTTCCAGCGGATAAGGATATCCTGTAAAGTCTCGTCAAGAGCGTGACCCATGTGGAGCTGTCCCGTGATGTTCGGAGGCGGGATAACTATAGTGTACGGTGTCTTCTTAGGGTCAGCCTCTGCACGGAAGCAGCCCTTTTCATTCCAAGCGGCATAAATTCTGTCCTCAAAGTCCTTAGGATTATATGCCTTAGCAAGTTCCTTTGCCATTCTATCATTCTCCTTTGATAATAATCGGTTCGTGCAAAATAAAATCGCCCCGAACCACTAAGGTTCAGGGCGAACGATTGTCCGTGTTACCACCTGAATTCGGGAATATCTCCCGCACTCTGCGAGGTCGTATAACCTCTTCCCCTGTAACGTGAGGATCACGCCGCATACTACTGAGCACAAGCCGTTGGCACACGAAGCTCCGAAGCTACTTCCGCAAGTCCTTCATACTGCCTTTCACCCTGCGGCAGCTCTCTGAAAATCGGGGATCTCGCGTACTCCTCTTCATCATCGCCTTTAGATATGTTATTATTATACACGATATTGCAGTATTTGTCAAGACGAAAAATCAAGAACTATGAACTAAGAACTTAGAACTAAGAATTGTAAGGGGCTGCAACCATTTCATCAAGATAGGTCAATTGCTCAATCATGCACAATTCTTCATCTGATAATTTTTCAATGTATTCTCCGTTTATTAGCATGTCATTTTACTCCTTTTATTAATCATTTAAATAAGTCTCTATTTCAGTTTCTTTTACATTGGAATCAAAAGAAGAAGAATGTATTACTTTATCTTTTGAAGATCCAAAACTAAATGTATAGTCCCCAATATATTTATCATAATCATAGATATCCGATATTTCTCCATATGTTATTTGTGTAACATCCATATCCTTGACTATATTGATTCTATGACGTCCGTCCAATTTATGCTCATAAAGCCATTTAGCATAATTAACAGCAAATTCTTCCACCTGATCTGCATTACAGATGTCTTCATTTACAAATATAATGTCTGAAACGCCAAGCTTCCACTGGAAATCTCCGTCTATCACCTCATTTTTCTTAATATCGCAGGCATTGACTTTGAAAAAAGCAATCACCTGGTCTGAATCGAAATAATCCTTCATAAAATCATTTGCCATTTCTTCTGCATAGTCAACGATTGATCTGTCGCTGTAATCATCTGTAAATCCGTCCTTTGTTGCCTTTACAGTAACGGTATTCCTGCCATAATCCGCACCCAACAGCCGCGGATATGCATACAGCGTCTCAGTCTGATTTGCCTCAGGCTCAAAGTATCCCGCATAGATGAATTCCTCATTGTACTTTTCGTTGAGATAAGTTATCATTTCATAGATACGTTGAATTGATTTTAGCTGAGAATCAGTCAGTTCGTCGGCTTCTGTGGGAAGTCCCTCTGCCGCAAGCACTTCCTTTTGCCAGTCGTTAAGTAGTTCCGTCTGTGTTGTTTGTGATGCTGTTTTTCCGCATGAATTCAGGCATATCAAAGCTATCATTGATGCAGCAACTACTGCG
>CACZEJ010000056.1 GCA_902780115.1 Ruminococcus flavefaciens
AGGTGTTTTTATGCTTTTATGAGCTGTTGATATTCCGATATGTACTCGGAAAGCTCTTTTTTTACGAATTCAGGCTCGCGTTCCGACGTGCAGGCACTAACATAATACTCGCCGTAACGCTCTGATCTGAATATCAGTCCGTCATGTATGAATTTATCGCCGCTGCAAGCCGAAAAATCTATCTGCTCGATATGGTCGCCGATGCCTGTTCCGCGGTACTTCACGATGCTCTCTTTCAGCGTCCATAAGCGCGTGAACTCTTCGTGCGGAGCAGCCGAACCCGTTATCAGCTCTATCTCATTCGCTGACATGGTATTTTTCAGTATATTCTCATACCGCCTCTCCATGCTCTGGATATCCACGCCTATATTTTCAGCAGCTATGCCGCAGCATACTCCCTCATCACTGTGAGAGATATTGAAAAACAGCGGCATATCCTTAAAATAAGGCTTGCCGTATTTATCCTGCTCCATAGGCGGGACTTCACTGATACCGCAGTACTTCAGCAGCTCGTACCTGAGCAGGAAGTACGAAACGATACAGTTGTTCCTGTCTCTGCGCTGCATATATCTTTCAGCTCTTTTCAGCCTTTCTGCCGACACGAATCGGGTAATCTCACCGATATCACTGTCGCTGAATCCGCCGTCACCTATAGCTATGCATACCTCGGGCATCTTTATCCCTGACTTATCCATTTGTTATTCTCCTGTTATCATTCATCATTTCCGTCATCTATGTACTCCAGTATATCTCCCGGCTGACATCTGAGCACCCTACATATGGCATTGAGCGTCGAAAAGCGTATGGCACTTACCTTTCCCGTTTTCAGCTTTGATAGGTTGACATTGCTTATCCCCACGCGCTCGCTGAGCTCGTTCAGGCTCATCTTCCTGTCCGCCATTACACGGTCAAGCCGCAAAATTATGGACATAACGCTTCACCTCACAGAGTTTCGTCAGATTCCTGCTGCAAATTCTTTCCGTAGCGGAATACCAGAGAAAATGCATAAAATATAAGTCCCGCAAGCCAGAAAAGTCCTATCAGCAGTTCTCTGCTCACGATAAATATGAATACAGCCTTCGCTATCTCGACCACTATCAGGTATATCCCGAGATCCCGCATAAGCCTGCTTATCTTCAGCGTGAAAGGTGTACGTCTTTTGCTGAGCTCGTTCAGAAGAATGAAGGCTGTAATAAATCCTGCAATTGCGCAGAACAGCACCGCAACAAGTGCGATCAGACCAATTATATTTTCAGGCATCGGGTGTTCGTCAAAATCGAGCATATACATACGGTTAACAGAAAAAAATCCCATTACGTTCATTACCACGTAAACTGCCATAGCACACAGGCTGATATGACTTATCCGCTTTATCTTCTTAGTAAGTATCTCTTTATCCATATGACCGCCGCCTTTCAATTATAATACGAATGATGTTCCTGTAAGTATATGATACCACATAAATTAACGTATGTCAATATATATTTAATGTTTATCGTTAAATTTTGTATGTTTAAGTATAAATCGATTCCGTAATCCATTCGTGATCGAGATTATTAAGATATATCTTTAAACGTATTATTATCGTTTTAAATTTTCGGTCATTTTTCACAATAAAACTGTAGACATCAGCCGTAATTTATGATATAATATTAGTAAGTAGAAATCAGCAGCAGCTTCGCTGCATGATACTGCTTGCTATCCACTATTCTCTACTCGCTCAGATCACGATTTTGCTTCGCAAAATACTGATTTAAAGGAGGTTTTTCAATGAAAATGACTTTTATCGGTGCTACCCATGAAGTTACGGGCAGCTGTACATATATTGAAGCCTGCGGCAAACAGTTCCTCGTGGACTTTGGTATGCAGCAGGGCGAGGACATCTACGAAAACGTTCAGGTGCCTGTCTCGCCGTCAAATATCGACTTCGTTCTTCTTACTCACGCTCATATCGACCACTCGGGTCTGCTGCCGCTGCTCTTTGCAGGCGGATTCAAAGGCGAGATACACGCTACTGAGGCAACTTCAAACCTCTGCTCGGTAATGCTCCGTGACAGCGCTCATATACAGGAATTTGAAGCTGAATGGCGAAGCCGTAAGGCTGAAAGGCGCGGCGAGCCCAACTACGAGCCGCTGTACACCATGGACGACGCTATCGGCGCTATCGAACTGTTCGTCCCACACCCTTACGAAAAAGAGATCGAGATATGCGAAGGCATAAAGGTGCTCTTCCGCGACGCAGGTCATCTCCTCGGCTCGTCAAGCATCATCATCACTCTTAACGAAAACGGCGTTACAAGAACTCTTGCGTTCTCGGGTGATATCGGCAATGTCGAACAACCGCTCATTCGTGACCCTCAGTTCATCGACTCCGCTGACTACGTTATAATGGAGTCCACCTACGGCAACCGTGTCCACGACCGCCCCACTGACTACACCACTTCCCTCGCAAGAGTGCTCCAGGAGACCTTCGACCGCGGCGGCAGTGTTATCATACCGTCATTTGCAGTGGGCAGAACTCAGGAAATGCTCTACTTTATACGCCATATCAAAGCAGAGGGACTCGTTAAGAACCACGACGACTTCCCTGTTTATGTGGACAGCCCTCTCGCCAACGAAGCTACCGATATCTTCATCAGCAACCGTGAGAGCTGCTACGACGAGGAAGCTCTTTCCTTCGTCCGCAAAGGCATCAATCCTATCGCCTTCGACGGTCTTATCCGTACTGTCAGCAGCGACGATTCACGCGCTATCAACGATGATACGCGCCCTAAAGTAATAATCTCAGCC
Source organism: Ruminococcus flavefaciens (assembly GCA_902780115.1). Taxonomy (GTDB): domain Bacteria; phylum Bacillota; class Clostridia; order Oscillospirales; family Ruminococcaceae; genus Ruminococcus; species Ruminococcus flavefaciens_Y. The sequence goes on from CACZEJ010000056.1 coordinate 2,791, forward strand.
AGCGGTATGTGCGAAGCAGGCCGTATCAAGCATCACCTCAAGCACAACCTCTGGAAAAAGGAAAATACTATCCTGTTTGTCGGCTATCAGGCAGGTAATACCCTCGGAAGAAGCCTCATTGAAGGCGCTAAAAGAGTAAAGCTTTTCGGCGAGACTGTCAAGGTCGCTGCTCGTATCACACAGCTCCCGGGTATAAGCGGTCATGCTGATGTGAACGGACTGCTCGCGTGGGCAAAGTCGGTATCCGACGTTAAACGCTTCTTTATCATTCACGGCGAGGCAAGCTCAGCAGAAAGCTTCGGTCAGAAGCTGCGCGATGAGCTGGGCGCTGAGGTATACGTACCGTTCAGCGGTGCTGAGTTCGATATCGCCGAGAATGTCATTACCATAGACGCTGAAGGCATTCCGATACCCAAAAAGAGAAATTCAGCAAACTTCAACATCGCCTACAGCGATCTTGTTGCAGCTTCGGACAGACTTTCAGCTCTTATCAAGGACTCCGACGGCAGAACAAATGCAGATATGCGTCGGCTCACCGAAGCTATCCACAAACTCTGCGACGACTGGAAACTGTAATGCGCAACTGTGACAGATGCGGCAGCAGACTGCCTGAAAACTCTCAGCGCTGTCCCTTATGCGACAGTATGACTGAAAACGAACGGGAAGTTTACAGGACATCAAGCAAGATAATTTTTGCATCGGTATTCGCCATAACCGTTCTTCACGCATTGTTCTATATATTCAACTGCTCATACGAAATAATGCGTATCCTAACTGTCGGTGAATCCTACAGACCACCATCTGTTTTCATTGAATTTACTCACAACAAACTATTTCTGAATGTTACAACAGTCATCATAATGTACGGCCTGCTCCCTGCCGCTTTTATGAGCTATAACCTCATAATACTGGCGCGTGACAGATCAAAGTTCCTGATATTTTTCCCCATTTGCGGCATAGCGGCGGAAGCTGCACAGCTCGCTCAGCAATGCAGCAGCTACGACCTCGCTATACAGGAGAAAATGTCATATCTATACGCGATAATCGCTATGGACGTTCTTTCCGCCCTGCTCATTACAGGCTTTTTCGCAGTAATGATAAGGTTTATCTTACGCGGTTATTCCATATCTCAGAGCCGCTGGCTGATAGTTGCGGGATTCGTTTTTGTGTTTGCAAGAGTGCTTATCAAGTTCACTTTATACGATGATAACGGTATCGCACCAAATTTCAGCGAGCTCAAGGGCTATCTGCTTTTCTCCGCAACACTCCTGAACGTGAAAAAGCGGCTGATAACAAGCAAGACATTATAGGCACATCAAATACGTACAAATAGAAGTTTTGCCCCGCAAGCTTGTCAAAAAGTCCGTTTTAACCCAAAATGGGATTCCAAAGGGACTGTGTTCCTTTGGCAGAGTCCAGAGAAATAGTCTCTGGTTGGGTGTGGGGCAAAGCCCCGCAGTTACAAAGCGCTTCGCAAGAGAAGGCGCCCCCTACAAATTGGTTCATGTTACATCGCGCGTAAGGCGCGGGCGAACACTGTTCGCCCCTACAAATCGTTTCATGTTCAGTTATACAAACGACATAATTATTACGCAATTTGCGGGCGGCGGAACGCCGCCCCTACACTATATTGTCCGTATAAACACAAAAAGCCCGAAAGCTAAGCTTTCGGGCTTTGATGTTATATCTTACTTGATAACTCTTACTCTGATAACGCCGTCAACTGCATTGATCTTGCCTTCAACTGTAGGCGGTACATCACCTGTTACATCGAGCATTGTGTAAGCAAAATCCTTCTTGGAAGCATTTACCATGTTCTCGATGTTGATACCCTCATTACCTACTGCTGTTGTGATAGAAGCAATAGTTGTAGGTACATTCTTGTGAATGATGCAGATCTTTGTTCCTACTGCGTTCATTGAAGCGTTAGGAAGATTTACGCTGTTCTTGATGTTGCCGTTCTCGATGTACTCGATAAGCTCCTCAGCTGCCATAACTGCGCAGTTGTCCTCGCTCTCAGGTGTTGAAGCACCGAGGTGTGGGAGCACGATAACGTTCTCAACGCCGAGAACTACATCGTCAGCAAAGTCTGTAACGTACTTAGCTACCTTACCGTCAGCAATAGCCTTTACTACTGCTTCGCTGTTGATGAGCTCACCTCTTGCAAGGTTGATGAGACGAACGCCGTCCTTCATCATAGCGATCTGCTCAGCGTCGATAGTATTCTTTGTCTGAGGAGTATAAGGCATATGAATTGTGATATAATCGCTGTTTGCGAATATCTCGTTGATATCTGTAACGATCTTTACAGATGGCTCAAGGTGAAGCGCAGCGCCTACTGAAAGGAACGGATCATAACCGATGACCTTCATGCCCAGTGATTCTGCTGCATTTGCGATCTTACCGCCGATAGCACCGAGACCGATGATACCGAGTGTCTTGCCTGCGATCTCAGGACCTGCAAACTTTGACTTGCCGCCTTCAACTGTCTTTGGAGCATCAGGTGTGCCCTTGAGTGAAGCTGCCCATGAAGCTGCTTCAACGATCTTTCTTGAAGCGAGAAGGAGTGCGCATATAGCAAGCTCCTTAACTGCGTTTGAGTTAGCACCGGGTGTGTTGAATACGCAGATACCCTCCTGTGCGCAGCGCTCAACAGGGATATTGTTTACGCCTGCACCTGCACGAGCGATAGCAAGAAGGTTGTCGCCGAACTGCATATCGTGCATCTTTGCGGAACGAACCATGATAGCATCAGGGTTAGCGCAGTCCTCAGAGATAGCGTACTTGCTCTTATCAAAAATATCTGTTCCGATCTCAGATATCTTATTTAATGTCTGAATCTTGTACATTTCAGTAAGCTCCTTTTTAGTATATTTTCAAGGGACGGATAACGACCGCCCCTTATTGTTCAGATCAGGATAAACTCAGGAATTCTCTTCCTCAAACTTCTTCATGAAAGCAACAAGCTTCTCAACGCCCTCGATAGGCATTGCGTTGTAGATAGAAGCTCTCATACCGCCAACAGTTCTGTGACCCTTGAGGTTCTCAAAACCTGCTGCCTTGGACTCTGCAACGAACTTCTTGTCGAGCTCTTCGTTGCCTGTGATGAAAGGTACGTTCATGAGTGAGCGATCCTTCTTCTCAACTGTGCCCTTGAACATCTTGCTGCTGTCGAGGAAATCGTAAAGGATCTTAGCCTTCTTCTCGTTGTGAGCCTTCATAGCCTCGAGTCCGCCCATCTTCTTGATCCACTTGAATACCTTGCCGCATACATAGATGCCGTAGCATGGAGGTGTGTTGTAGAGAGACTCATTGTCAGACTGGATCTTCCAATCCATCATTGTAGGTGTGCACTTGAGTGCAGGACCGTCTGCGATGAGGTCCTCACGAACGATGATAATCTGAACACCTGAAGGACCAACGTTCTTCTGAACACCGCCGTAGATAACGCCGTACTTTGATACGTCTACAGGCTCAGAGAGGAAGCAGGAGCTTACGTCAGCTACGAGCTCGTGACCCTTTGTGTTAGGAAGTTCCCAGAATTTTGTGCCGTAAATAGTGTTGTTTTCGCAGATATATACGTAGTCAACGTCGTCAGGAATGTCAAGATCGGAGCAGTCAGGGATATAAGAGAATGTCTTGTCAGCAGAAGATGCAACTCTTACTACTTCGCCGTACTTCTCAGCTTCCTGTGCAGCCTTCTTAGCCCACTGACCTGTGATGATGTATGCAGCCTTGCCCTTCTTCATAAGGTTCATAGGTACGCCTGCAAATACAAGTGAAGCGCCGCCCTGTACAAAGATAACCTTGTAGTTGTCTGGGATATTCATGAGGTCGCGGAGATCCTTCTCTGCTTCCTTGATTATCTCATCATAAACCTTTGAACGGTGGGACATCTCCATAACGGACATTCCGCAGCCCTTGTAGTCCATCATTTCCTCTGCACATTCCTTGAGAACTTCCTCAGGAAGAACAGCAGGACCTGCGCTGAAGTTATAAACTCTGCTCATTGTAAAAACCTCCAGATTGATATATGAAATTAGATAGTATTGCCATACAATATAAATTATACTCCTTTAATTAAGATAAGTCAATATAAAAAATCGAATTTTTTATACTTCGTTAATTTTTTGGCAAAAGATGCAAAAATGACGATGCTATATATGTGATAAGTTACATATTTCTATCGAAAATGACCATTTCTCACAAATAAAATACTAAATATGCACTGCCTTTTGTTAGACGTGTATAACTCTTGATTCAATGATAAAAACCAAAAAACACACAGTTTTTACCCTGTGTGTTTCAGTCTGTCAATAAACCCCAATTTCATTAGGGAACGCCTTCTCTTGCAAGGCGCTTTGAGGCTATTTGTGGGGCTTTGGCCCACACCCTACCAAAGGCGCTGCCTCTGGACTCTGCCAAAGGAACACAGTCCCTTTGGAATCCCGTTATTAGTTGAAATCGACTTTTTCGACAAGCTGGTGTTTTTATTCCTGATATACTATCGCAATAACTGTTATGTTGTCCTTGCTGCCGTTTTCAAGAGCTTTGTTCACAAGGAGATGAAGTCGGTTCTTCAGGCTTTTCGGCATTTCGAGTATCTCCTCGATATCGAGCACGGACACGTAATCCGACAGCCCGTCGGTACACAGCAGCAGCAGATCGCCGTACTCCATGCCCCCGTCAAGGCTTACCGTGTCCACTTTGGGAGCAGACTTCACATTGCCGAATACGGGAAATATAATATTTCGGTGAATATGGCTTTTGCGCTCCTCACGGGTTATAGCGCCCTCGTCTATGAGGAGCTGCACCAGCGACTGATCGCGTGAGAGCTGCTTTATGCGTCCGCCGCGGAAGCGGTAAAGTCTCGAATCCCCTACATTGAATGTGAGGATATTGTTTTCCTCATCGACGGCAACTCCGCACAGTGTCGCCTGCATATTATGCATCTCGGGGTCGGACTCGCTGTACTCCGCAAGCTTGTAATGTATCGCAAGCAGCTCCTCATCGAGCTTACACTCGCTGCTGTATCTTATGTCGCGGACAAGCTCAAGGCACATCTTCGAGGCAAGTTCACCCGAACGCTCTCCCGATACTCCGTCAGAAACAGCTGCTATAAACGGTTCGCTCAGCATCTGCTCGGACGAACCTGCATCAATAACGCTGTCATTTATCAGCAAAGCGTCTTCGTTATGCGGCATAACGCCTTTTTCTGTGACACCGCAGCAGTAGTACATAAGTCTCCCCCTTTCTTTATTTATTCGGTAATACCATACATAGCCATGCCGTTTCGGCAGGTGATATCAATGAGCTCCTGAATGGGCAGAGCTGTCGCAGCGCTTTCCGCGGAATGGCACAGGTGCCATATACGGGCAGTCTGTTTCCAGCAGGAGCCTGTCCATAGGCACTTCTGCCAGAGCCTTCAGTGCTTTTTTTGCATTGTTGAACGTGAGTACGCCCGTGAAGCCGATATACATTCCCAGCTTCAGTATCTCCTTTGCTGTTTCGGCTGAACCGCTGAAACAGTGTACAACTCCGCGAGGACGATACTCTTTGAGTATCTCCACTGTATCCTCGGTGGCATTACGGCTGTGGACTATAACGGGCATATCCAGCTCCGCTGCGAATTCAAGCTGCTCGCGGAAGAAGCGTATCTGCTTTTCACGGTCGTAGTTCTCGTAGTGATAGTCAAGACCTATCTCGCCGACTGCCTTTATTTTCGGATTTGACGATATCAGTCCGCGGAGCTTATCCCTGTAGTCCACAGGTGTTTCATCTACGCTCTCGGGGTGTATCCCGACAGATGCATATACATAGTCATACTGCTTTGAGAGCTGTGAATTTGCTGTGGAATCGTCCATTCCCGATGCTGCGAGCATTACGAGCTTAACGCCCTTATTTGGCAGCTCGCTGAGCACCTGCTCCCTGTCAGCGTCAAAGGCAGTGTCAGCATAATGTGAATGTGTGTCAAATATATTCATGATTCTTTATCATCAAAATACTGCTCTCTGATAATTTCAATAGAGCCCGAGCTTGGAATGAAGTCATCGCCTGCTGTCTTGCCGTCAAGAGCAATGGAACCTGCAATGGTAGAACCATTCTCCAGCATATACTTTATAGCGCCCTTACGCTTCTTGTAATCGGCAGCTGTTACATCTGTCTCTACCATATTGATGATAGTCGAGAAGCTGTTATCGAGGTTATCGGCGATATTCTTGCCCTTCTGCTGATTTATCATAGCTCTTATAACGTCTGCTGCAATAACGGTCCTCTCGGATTCTCCGCCATTGAAGAGCTCATACGATATGAAAAGCTCCATCTGGTCGCTGTTGAGGTCCTGCTCGCTTCCGTCGTCCTTGAAGCCTGCTATATCGGCATTTACAGGGTATTTTACACAGCCTATGATATCGCAGGCTTTCTTGAAGGCTGCTGAATTGAACTTCATGAATCTGTCTACCTTGATATTGAATACGTTTTCAACGAATTCCTTTGCAGCCTGTGCACCGCCGCTCTGGTAGCTGTTCTTTATGCTTGCCTGCTCATTGTTGACAAGTGCGATAGAGTTGTTTGGAATGCCTATGAACTCCAGCTTCTTTTTAAACGGACGTGAACGCATCAGCACAAATGTTACGGGCTCATTCTTTTCAGGCTCGTCGAATATCAGCAGTACCGTGTGATTGTCCTCATATGTTACCTCACCCACAGTTCGCGGCACAGGCTCTTTCAGTTCCTCACCCTTGCCAAGTCCGAGGTAATTGAATACTCCTGCTGCAAGACCGCCGACGATAATAAGTCCTATGATAAGAGTTACCAGGAACGGTATCGCAACGTGTCCAGTCTTTTTTTCACCCATTTTTGTTACTCCTTTCGCAGACACATTTGTCAAAAAAGTGTCTATCCTGTAATTTTTTTAAATTTAAAGTTGATATTAACATTTCGTATAACGGATCTTCGGAAAATATCCATCGAAAAATGAATAAAAATGTTTTCCCAAAAGCAAAGTTAAAAACTTATCCGCATTATCACGATTGTCAACAGAGTTTTCCACATTTTCCACATTGTGAATTGAACGGTAATGTTTAAACACACAATTCAACAGCCTGTTGAAATAGAACGACTGTTCATTTTTCGGCAAAACATACTGAAAAGCCGCTGTATACGCGGAAAATCAGCCTTTTTTCGCAGTGAATTTTCAACAAACGGAATTTTTTCGCAGTCGCTGAGCTGTTTAAGCTATAAGCGCGGAGCCTATTTCACGGTAATCTTTCAACAAACATGAAATTTCTTTCCGCGGTCGTTGATTTGTTTAAAAAGATGTGCTATAAGCGCGAAGCCCGCGCCGCCTTTTTCGCGGCAAACTTTCAGCAAACATGAAATTTCTTCCCGCGGTCGTTGATTTGTTTAAAAAGATGTGCTATAATTAGTAAGGCTGCTCAAAAACATTCTCCATGAATGTGAGCCTGCGGCGGATACTTTCTATGTCGGGTCCGCATTCTTCTATCAGTGCATACACGTCATCAAGCCCGAATCGGCGTATTTTCCGCCCTTCCCTTATGGCATAGTTCAGCGTCTGATAGGTGCCCGACTTGAACGAGCCTTCGTTGAAAAACGAGATGACCGCAGATGCGTGATCTGCCATGAAGTAATTACGCACCTTATACAAATCAGGTGAGGTATTTTCTCCGCTTCTGCTCTTGCCGTATACCACTTCAGGATCGGTATTGGTCGTCAGAAGCTGATCTGTGCCGTTCTCCACTTCGTTGAGAAGCTCCCTGTAATTGGCTGCAAAACGTTTCGCGTGGAGAAGATACGGCATGACTCCGATGAGCCTTATCCTTTTGTCACTGCGCTTCTTCGCAAGTACATACTTCGCAGCCCACAGGTCTGTACCCATTGCAAGACCGCTTATAAAATCCCTGTACCCCTGCTCTACTGCCATATCAATATACCTGCACAGCATGAGCTGAACGGTGCGAACGGTGATATTGCGGTACAGCGGCTTGCTGCCGAACGGAACGATGCTGGTCTCGCGATGTCCCGTAAAACAGACCGCTTTTGCAATATCCACATCTATTTCGTCTGCGGGAAGCACTTGAACTCCTGAGTCAAGTGAAAAAAGCATGGTACACCCCGCTTTCACATATAATTTTCACAAGTTGGCTGTCTGCCGACATTCTATACATACATAGAAATTATATCATAATTTATTCATGATTTCAAGAAGTTTTCTGACTTGTAATTAAATTTTAACTTTGTTATATCTGATACAGACACAGAAAGGAAGGATAACGGAATGAAGCCGTATCTTAAACGAGCTTGGGCTGAGATATCTCTCCCGAAGCTCAGAAAAAATGTTGAAATTATCCGCAGCCTTAATAACTCTCAGACCACTGATATCATGGCGGTAGTAAAGGCTGACGCTTACGGTCACGGAGATGAACACATCGTCAGGTGCCTTGCCGAGCAGTGCGGTATAAATTATTTTGCCGTATCTAATCTGGACGAGGCTATCGCAGTACGCAAATTCGCTCCCGAAGCAGAAATACTTATCCTTGGCTATACTCCCCCTGAGTACGCCCACGAGATCGCTATGTACAATATCATTCAGGGCGTTGTCTCGACCGAGTACGCTCAGGAACTGGTGAAAAATACTCCTGCTCCTATCCGCTGTCATATCAAGATCGACACGGGTATGGGCAGAATAGGTCTCAAGCATGATACTCCCGAGGAGTGCGCTTCCGAGATAGAAGCTATGATGAAGATCGACAAGCTATCCGTTGAGGGCATATACACTCACTTTGCCGTTGCGGACAGCGACGATCCCGACAATATCGCTTATACCGACAAGCAGGAGAAATTCATAACCGACACATATGACGCTCTCGTCAGCCGCGGAATAAAGCTCCGCCACCTCCACTTCATGAACAGCGCTGCTACCTGCTACAGGAACAGCTCCCGCAGCACACTCTCCCGTGCAGGCATCATACTCTACGGTCTGCACCCCGATGTGAGCCTTGATATACCTGACGGACTTGAACCACTCATGGAGCTGAAAGCTGTCATCTCCCACGTCAAGACCGTCAAGCCCGGCGACTGCATCAGCTACGGAAGGACTTTCGTTGCCGACCGCGAAATGCGTATCGCTACAGTTACTATAGGCTATGCTGACGGATACTCGCGCCTGCTCAGCTCTAAGGGCGAGATACTCGTCCACGGCAAGCGCTGCAAGATAGTCGGCAGAGTGTGCATGGATCAGCTCATGATGGACGTATCTAACGTTCCCGAAGCTAAGTCGGGCGATATCGTTACTCTTATCGGAACAGACGGCAACGACCGCATCACAGCCGACGACCTCGCTCAGATCTACGGAACTATCGGCTACGAAGTCGTCTGCGGCATCTCAAAGCGCGTACCGCGTATATACATTGATTAAGTTGAGAGTTTAGAGCAGGGGCGGATATTATCCGCCCGAAATGTAGGAAACGTCGCCCCCACCGTCCACTGTAGGGAACGGCGTCCTCGACGTCCCATTAAGGGACGCCCTCACTTGCAGGGCGTCCCTCTCCCGAAAACAATTCACCGGATTGTTTTCGGGATTCACCCTTGCTGAGCGCCTTCGTAATATTTCGCTGTTCTCTGAAAACTGTGAACAGCGACCAGAGGCGCTGCCTCTGGACTCCGCCAAAGGAACACAGTCCCTTTGGAATCCCATTCATGGGCTTGGCAAGTTATTTCATTGATTCTGAAAAAAGAGGAGATACAACTATGGCAAAAGCTATGACGATTTCTTATGAGGTGGGCGATAACCTCTACCTCAACCTTACAAATAAATGTCCGTGCAACTGCACGTTCTGCATACGCAATCACGCTGACGGCGCTTACGGCTCAGACCCGCTCTGGCTGGAGCATGAGCCCTCTATGGACGAGATAATCGCTGACCTTAACAAGCGTCATCTCAGAAAATACCGCGAGATAGTTTTCTGCGGCTACGGCGAGCCTACCGAACGCCTTGACGCTGTACTCGAAACCGCCGCTTATCTCCGCAGCAGAGAGAACTGCCCTCGCCTGCGCATCAATACAAACGGTCTCGGCGACCTTATCCACGGCAGAAGCATCGCAAAAGAGCTCTGCTATGAGCTGGATACAGTCTCCATAAGCCTTAACGCTCCTACAGATGAGGAGTACATGAAGGTGACACGTCCGCGCTTCGACAACGCTTTCGAGGCACTTCAGAAGTTCACTAAGGACTGCGTTAAGATAGGCAGAGCCGAGATAGTTATGTCCGTAGTTGACGTTATCCCCGCTGAGCAGATAGAAGCTTCACGCAAGCTCGCCGAAAAGCTCGGCGCTAAGCTCCGCGTAAGAACTTTCGATGAGTAAAATATCTCACGCTTTTCAACAGCCTATTTTGTGCAGTATTTTTATCGGAAATCTATAGAATTACGTTCGGAAATATGGTATAATTATTTATTGAAAGATTTCTCTGATCTGAGATAAGGAGTAGTTTTTATGAGTAAAAAAGGCAAAACAATACTTGCAGTTTCTATTTCTACATCAGTTCTGGCTCTTACTGCCGCTGCTGTAACTGTTTTCGTTTGCAAGCGTATTTACGAGAAGAATTACTTCTCGGTCACAGATTAACAGGTCAATATTATTAAGAAGAAGGTTGAATAATATGGAAATCAAATTCACAAAAGCAGCAAGCCTCAAGGCTAAGCCACAGCCAGGCGACAAGCTCGGCTTCGGTCACATCTTTACAGACTATATGCTCGTTATGCCTTACGATGAGGGTCAGGGCTGGCACGATCCTGAGATCAAGCCATATGCTCCTATCGAGCTCTCACCTGCCGCTATGTGTCTCCACTACGGTCAGGAAGTATTCGAGGGCTTAAAGGCTTACAGAACTGCTGACGGCAAGGTACAGCTCTTCCGTCCACAGGAAAACTTCAAGAGACTCAACAAGTCCAACGAGAGACTCGTTATCCCTGAGCTCCCTGAGGATCTCGCTCTTAACTGTCTCCTTGAACTCCTCAAGATCGAAAAGGACTGGGTTCCTTCAAAGGAAGGCGAGTCACTCTATATCCGTCCGTTCATCATCGCTGTTGATCCATTCCTCGGCGTTAAACCGGGCGCTCAGTACCTCTTTATCATTATCCTTTCTCCTTCAGGTGCTTACTATGAGAGCGGTCTCAACCCTGTAAACATCTACGTTGAGAGCAAGTATGTCCGCGCTGTAAGAGGCGGTATGGGCTTCGCTAAGACAGGCGGCAACTACGCTGCTTCTCTTATCGGACAGGACGAGGCTCACAAGCAGAACTACTCACAGGTTCTCTGGCTCGACGGTGTTGAGCAGAAGTACATCGAGGAAGTTGGCGCTATGAACATCTTCTTCGTTATCGACGGAAAGGTAGTTACTCCTATGCTTCAGGGCTCTATCCTCCCGGGTATCACAAGAAAGTCTGCTATCGACGTTTGCAAGAGCAAGGGTATCCCTGTTGAGGAAAGACGTATCACTATCCAGGAGATCGCTGATGCTTACGATGCAGGCAAGCTCGACGAAGTATTCGGTACAGGTACTGCTGCTGTTATCTCACCTGTTGGCCACCTCAAGTGGAACGACAAGGTTATGGAGATCAACGACAACAAGATCGGTAAGATCTCTCAGATGCTCTATGATACAATGACAGGTATCCAGTGGGGCAAGATCGAAGATTCATTCAACTGGATCGTTCCTGTTGAATAATTAAGTATATCTGATTAGTACTAAGATAGAAATATTACCCCGAAGTGTTTCAAAACACTTCGGGGTATTGTATTATTTATAAGGTTTGGATCGTCGATCAATTGTAGGAGCGAACACTGTTCGCACTTACAATGATCTGACTACAATATACAGCCTGATAACAGCTATTGTCACTTCTCCCCGTCCTGACATATAATATGTTGATTAGAGATAATCACTTTATGCCGATTTCGGCGGATTGGAGAAATGTATGAAAAAACCTGTTATACTTATCGCGGGCGGTGATATGCGGCAGCTCTACTGCGCCGCTAAGCTGTCCGATGAATTTGAGATATCCGTTCTCGGCTTCGATAAGGTCTGCTTCCCGGATGATCTCGACCTGCCGCAAGCCGACCTCTCACAGCATGATTCCTTCGACTGCGCTGTGCTGCCTGTTCCTCCCCTTACAGATGAGGGCAGCATTTTCGCTCCGTGCAGCTCTCAGACACTGTCTGCCGAGCTTCTGGAACAGCTTCTTAAACCCGATGCGGTCATTTTCGCAGGCAAAGTAAACGAGACCCTCCGCGACAGTCTCCACGGTCATGAGATACTTGACTATATGCTCAGCGAGGAGCTCAACCTGAAAAACGCTGTCCCAACCGCTGAAGGAGCTATTCAGATAGCCCTCGACGAACTTCCCGTTACCCTTAACGGTCTTAACGTGCTCATAGTTGGTATGGGCAGGATAGGAACCGCTCTTGCGCAGATATTGAAGGGCTTCGGCGCATATGTCTCCGCAGCCGTACACAACCAGAGAGCAGCCGCTAAAGCTCGCCTGCAAGGTATAAAGGCTGTGCCTCTGCGGCGGCTCAGCGGAAGCTACAGCCTTGTTTTCAATACCGTTCCACATATGATCTTCGACAGGGAGCTCCTGAGCAGATTTGACCGCAAGACCCTTTTCATTGACCTTGCTTCTAAACCGGGCGGTATCGACCTTGATGCTGCTCTCGACCTCGGTATAAGGTCTGTATGGGCACTGGGACTCCCTGGCAAGACCGCTCCTGTGACTTCGGGTGAGATAATCGCTGAAACAGTCAGCTCCATGCTTGCGGAAAGGGGTGTAGCTGTTGAGTGAGGTATTAAAAGGGTTGCGTATAGGCTTTGCCATGACAGGCTCTTTCTGCACTTTTCAGCAGTGCTTCATACAGGCTGAGATACTCAGAGAGTACGGCGCGGAGCTTATACCCATTATGTCGGAACACGCCGCTTCCTTCAATACACGCTTCGGAACAGGGAGCGATAATGTAAAAAGGCTGCGTGATATATGCGGAAAAGACGTTATAACCACCATAACCGATGCAGAGCCTATAGGTCCCAAAGATCTTACAGATATTATGGTCGTCGCTCCGTGTACATCTAATACTGCCGCAAAACTTGCCTCATCTATTACGGATACCTCCGTAACTATGGCGGTAAAGTCGCACCTACGACGCGGAAAGCCTGTCGTTCTTGCAGCAGCTTCAAATGACTCTCTTATGGGCTCGGCAAAAAATCTCGGGGAGCTTTTCAATAGGAAGAATTACTACTTCGTCCCCATGGTTCAGGACGACTGGATAAAGAAGCCTGCTTCCCTTGTGGCTGAATTCTCAATGCTCCCACAGGCTATTGAAGCAGCTCTGAACGGTGTTCAACTCCGACCCATAATCTACCACAGCTCTGTAACATAAAAAGCAGCGGTCGCTTGACCGCTGCACATTCACATTTCCTTTTCTATATTATAATCATATACAGATACCTTGATTATCGCCATCTGCCTTGCTCTATCTGCGTCTATACCGTAATACCTGAGAATATAATCAGAGTACTCAAAATCGCCTATGACGTTCTGCGGGTCAAAAAGTCCGTCCTCAAGATCATCATTGACATATTTCCTATACGGAAGAAGTATCGTCCTGATGCTTCGACAGTTCTTGTCCTGCATCTGCTCGTCAATGTAATCAAAACGAAGCTCGTTGTAATACTTGTTAGACAGGCACTCATATGAGATGAGAAATGCCGCGGACACTGCAGCTGTGAATGCAAGCTTTTCAAGCATTCCCACAACCTTTTCACCTGAGCCTTTTACCACCTCAGAAACGACCTCGCCGCAAAGAAGTATCCAGAAAACGTAATTTGCCAAGAAACACCTTGCTGTAACAGGACTGATAACTACAAATACCGCTGTGAGGATAAACGTGCTCACAAGGTAAATGCAGGCTCTAATGCTGCCGTTTCTGCTGAGAAAAACTGTCACGAGATATGCTATGGAAATAACATACAAGAAAGAAAATGCTGTCTCAAGTGCAACAAGCTTCATGGCTGGCGAATAGGAGACAATGTTCGAGACACATGAGGTGAAAACAGAATAAGCTGCATACACCCAGCATATCCTCATGCAGACATCAAGGTATTTGGGCTTTTTCTCCCCGAAACTGCTCCTGAAATATAACACGGAAAGTCCAATAGTGAGGATCAAACTCAACGCCCAATAGTCCTTGGTATAATGCATAACTACATAGGAGTAGGCATTATGCATAATATCGGAGAAATCGAACTTGAACTGCCTGCCGCCAACACTGTCGCCATCTGAATAAATCTCGGAATACGCAGAACTGCTGAACATTATAACACATGAAACAACTGCGCCGATCAGGTATCCAACAGCATGAATAACGCACTTTCTGTTGTTCTTCAAGGCTATCACAAGCATTGCCGCAGCGAGGACTACACTGTAAATCGTTATATGCTCCACACATAGTCCGCCTATAAGGGCAAGCGCTGCAAATACCAGTGCATACGCAATAGGCGGTTTGCGGTCGCTTAATACATACCTGAACATGAAAAATAAATATAACAATATTGGGATAAGTGAGAAAATGTAATTGGTATATCCCGATATCCAGTTAACTGTCTCTGCATAGGTTGCTGGCGGTATGCATACGAATGAAAACAGAACCGCATAATATTTGATCTTTCCGCATTTATTCTCAATGTCAAAAAGTTTACTTAGAAGTGTTATAAAGGCAAAAAACGTGATCGTTACAAATATCGTTCTGAATAATATGCTCCGTACAAGCCAATATGTCATTTGATTGGAAAATAATCTGCCATTGGGAGTTGTCCATGAGCTCAACGCTTCATCACTGCGTGAAAAATACCACAGGAAATCATCGCCGTTCATAAATAATGCCAAAGAAGTGCATACCGCAAACAACGCAATAACGCCAAAAGGCAATACGTTCAATAATTTACTTTTATTTTTCATATCATTATCTCTCATTTTGTAATGTAAATCCAAAAAAGCTTCATTAGA
>CACZEJ010000057.1 GCA_902780115.1 Ruminococcus flavefaciens
ATTTATCATGATGGCAAGCTCGATGACCGATACAAGTATTATCGGAAGTGATATCGAACGGAAGGTGAATGCGATGATGAGGAAGATAGCTCCTATTGAAAGGAAGTTTACTATCTTGAAGTCCCTGTCGGTGATAGTGATGAGGTCCTTTGTCGCAGGAGCTTCACCGATGAGCATTCCGTTTCTGTCGTATTTCAGCGCGATCTTGTTGATCTTTTCTACCTGAGCATTTACCGCATCGGAAGCTACTTCATATTCAGAGCCTATCAGCATGAGCTGCCACTTGTCGCTCTTGAGTATGCTCTTTAATTCCTGTGGAACGACTTCCTCCGGTATAGCCGAGCCTACCAGTGAATTGAAGCCCATCGTGAACTGAACGCCGTCAACATTGTTTATCTCGTTGAGCATCTTGTTTGCGTCCTTTGCGGTCATATCCGACTTTACCATGAGGATATGCGTGCTGTTCATATTGTAATCCTCAGCCAGCTTTGTGTTGGCGATAACGCTGTCGAGATGAGCGGGGAGCGTGCTGTCCAGCTTGTAGTACACACCGTAGTTGTTATTGCCGTAGAGTGCAGGTATAAGAACTACTATAGCTGCTGTGAGGAATATCCATGAGTTATTGACGATGAATGACGAGGTACGCGAAAAGCTCGGGAGGAAATCCTTGTGTGAGGTCTTTGCGATAGCCGCATCAAATATGAGTATCATTGCAGGGAGAACTGTTACGCAGGAGATAACGCCGCATACAACGCCCTTTGCCATTACGATGCCGAGGTCAAGACCAAGTGTGAATGTCATGAAGCACATTGCAAGGAAGCCTGCAACTGTTGTGAATGAGCTTCCCACAACTGATGTTATGGTAGCTGCTATAGCGTGTGCCATAGCCTCCTGTCTGTCCTCGGGGTAGTAGGTCTGCTGCTCTTTGTAGCTGTGCCATAGGAAAATGGAGTAGTCCATAGTGACACCGAGCTGCAATACCATCGCAAGCGCCTGTGTGATAAAGGATATCTCACCGAGTACGATGTTTGAGCCAAGGTTCCAGACTACTGCAAATCCTATGCTCAGCATAAAGAAAACAGGGATAAGGAAGGAATCCATGGTGATCATAAGAACTATGCTCGTGAGAATGACTGCAATAACTGCGTATATGAGTGTCTCGCTCTGTGTGAGATTCTTCATATCGAGGGTTATTGCTGACATACCGCTGATGAAGCACTGTTTTGAGGTGATGTTCCTCATCTCCTCAACTGCATTAAGAGTGCCGTCTGCGGAAGTCGTATCATCAAAGAATACCGCTATCATAGTGGTATCGCCTTTATTGAAGAAATCGTGGATATCGTCGGGGAGTATCTCCATAGGTATCTTGCAGTCTGTGAGGGACTGGTAGCAGACTACGCTTGAAACGTGGTCGATGTTCCCGATCTTATCGGCAGTCGCCGCAACGTCCTTGTCGCTCATGCCTTCGAGCATCACAAGGGAGAAGCCGCCCTGTCCGAATTCGTCCTTCAGGATATCCTGTCCGATCATTGTATTTATATTTTTCGGCAGATAAGAAAGAATATCGTAGTTTACACGGGTATTCACAAAGCCTATTGCCGACGGGATAAGCAGAAGCACACCAAAAACGAGTATGAGCGCTCTGTGCTTTGCTATCCATTCTCCGAATTTCAGCATATTATCGTTCCTTTCCTGATAAATTCCGAGCGTATATTGAAAGTCCGCGAGCCAAGGATACCTTTAGGAGAAATATGCGATCCTGCTTGGGAAAACAGAAAGCTTAACACAGACTTCACGGACTTACAATATACGCCCGTTCCTTTTGTTATTTTATAGTATATTACAAAAATGACCATCAGTCAATACGAAAATCGTTAAAAAATGACTTTCGGTCATGTTTTTGTATGATTGCACAAACAACGGCATTTTTTGCCTTGACCATTGGTCAAATTTATGCCCTTGACAGGCTCTGTTTTTCGGGCTATAATAAAAACAAGCCAACTCAGTTTTTTTGCTGAAGCAAAAAATGAGTTGAGCCGTTAGCCCTTAGCTCTTAGCCGTGCACATCGGCGAAACAGCTGCCTGATGGCTAAAGGCTATGGCTACAAAAGAAAGGTGTGTAAAAATGGGAAAAGTCGATACAAATAAAAAGCTTAAAGAAAGCTCACTGCTGAAAACCGCTTTCGAGTTCTTCACGACCAAAGGCTTCAGCAAGACTTCCATAACCGACATCGTTAGTAAAGCAGGTGTTGCAAAGGGTACTTTTTATCTGTATTTCAAGGACAAATACGATATCCGCAACAAGCTCGTGTCTCACAAATCCAGCCTGCTCTTCAAGACCGCTATCAGCGAACTCGGAAACGAGCTTGATGACCTTCCATTTGAAGATAAGATCATAAAGGTGATCGACAATATCATCAATCAGCTCAACAGCAATCAGTCCCTGCTTACCTTCATTTCCAAGAACCTCAGCTGGGGCATATTCAAGAACGCCATAACCTCGCCTGTGTCAGATGACGATATAAACTTTGCGGAGGTATACTACAATATGCTCGAAGAATCGCCGAACGGCTTCCGCGATCCCGAGATAATGCTGTTTATGATAATCGAGCTCGTCAGCTCTACCTGCTATTCGGCTATCCTGTACAAGGAACCGTGCTCGCTGGAAAAGCTGAAACCTTACCTCTACAACTCGATCAGACTTATTATTTCCCAGCACGAACTTAAAGAAAAGTAATACAAAAAGGCAGCCCGTATGGACTGCCTGATTTTTTTCTAAAAAGTTTCTTTATACAAGGGAACGCCTTCTCTTGCAAGGCGTTCCCTCTTAAAAAACAGTCCACCGGACTGTTTTTTAATTCACCCTTTGCGAGGCGCTTTGTAACTGTGGGACTTTGCCCCACACCCCACCAGAGGCGCTGCCTCTGGACTCTGCCAAAGGAACACAGTCCCTTTGGAATCCCGTTATTAGTTAAAACCGACTTTTTTTGACAAGCCGAAACTGTGTCATCTTGTGATGTTCTTCACCCATTTATACTTCATGTAATGCTTGTATACAACAGGTATTTTCACGAACTCGTCCAGCGTGAGTATGAACGCCACTGCAAGCACGGGCAGCTTCAGCCAGAATGCTGCTATCATACCCATTGGCACTACCACGCACCAGAGTGTCACGATATCGCATATCATGCCGAATTTCGTGTCTCCGCCCGCAGGGAATATTCCTCCTATCACAGTGGAATTCAGAGAATTTCCTATGATATAGTACGCTGCCATGAACATCATGAACTTCAGATAATACTGCGCTTTGCCGTTAAGTGTTATTACATTCAGGATAAGCGGTGTTACTGCAAGTATAACTATTCCCGAACCAACACCTATCCATATGGACAGCCGCACGAACTTTCCGCCTGCCTTCTTTGCTTCGTCGATCTCGTTCCTGCCCAGCATACCGCCGAGGATTATGCCTACACCTGCCGCAATTCCCCAGCAGAGGCTCGCTATCATGCTGCGGACTATGCTCGCTATGGAATTCGCTGCGACCGCGCTGCTTCCGAGATGTCCCATTATCACCGAGTACATCGTTACTCCGCCGCCCCAGCCAAGCTGATTGAACAGCAGCGGCAGGGTGTACTTCCCGTAGTCCTTGTGCAGCGAGCGGTCGTTGGTGCGGAACATCAGCTTTATTCGCAGCGGTATGCACTTTCCGCGCATAATGACCGCAAGTATGAACAGGCACTCAAACGCCCTCGCTATGACTGTTGCCACAGCTGCACCTGCAATGCCCATCTTGAAAAAGGGTCCGATGCCGAATATCAGCAGCCAGTTCATGAGTATGTTCAGCACGACCGCCAGACTTCCTATCAGCGAGCTCAAGCCTGCAAGGTCACAGACCTTCATTATGCCGAAGTACGCCTGCGAAAAGCCTGCAAGGAAGTACGACATCGCCACTGTGCGGAGGTATACTCCGCCGAGATGTATGAGCTGGGGGTCGTTGGTGAATACGTGCATTATCTGCTCGGGAACGATAAGCGCCGCCAGAGTGAATACAGCTCCCACGAGCAGCGAATACCGCATAGTCATCGCAAGTATCTCCTCAACGGTGTTCCTGTCCTTTTTGCCCCAGTACTGAGCTGCAAGGACGTTGCAGCCCGACATGAATGCGTTGACGAACAGGCTGTAGACAAAGCCTATCTGCGATGCCAGCGACGAAGCCGACAGCGGATCCTGGTCGAGGAATCCCAGCATAAAAGCGTCCGAAGCCGATACCAGCGACATCATCAGGTACTGGAAGGCTATGGGCGCTACTATAGTGAATAATTGTTTGTATAATCCTTTATCTTTCATGTAACTCCTTTTTGTAGGGAACGCCGCCCTCGGTGTTCCGCAAACTTATAATGTGAGCGAAGCAAACTCCTTCACTCTCAATTTTACAATAATCGTTTCGGGCAAAAAAGGCTGCCGCACTTGATGTGCAGCAGCCTTTATCCTTATTAAACAGCAGCCTTATCGCTGTTACGCTTTGTTTCTTCAGCCTTATCGGGTATGCTCACCTTTTCGATATCGGCACCGAGAGCACGGAGCTTTCCTTCCATGCAGTCGTAACCTCTCTCGATATGGTAGATATCCTCTATTTCGGTAACTCCGCTTGCTGCAAGTCCTGCAATGATAAGTGCAGCACCTGCTCTGAGGTCGCAAGCCTTTACAGGAGCGCCCATGAGCTTTCCTGTGCCCTCGATAAGAGCTACCTTGCCGTTTACGGTGATATCTGCGCCCATTCTTCTCAGCTCGTCAACATAGCGGAATCGCTGTTCCCAGATATTCTCTGTGATTATGCTGGTTCCCTGTGCGAAGCAGAGCAGAGTTGCTATCTGCGACTGCATATCTGTCGGGAAACCGGGGTGAGGAGCGGTCTTTACATTGGTCTTTACCAGCGGACCGTCTACCCATACTCTGATGCTGTCGTCGAACTGCTCGATATTTACGCCGATCTTTTCAAGCTTCTTTGTGATGGACTCGAGATGCTTCGGGATAACGTTCTTTATGAGAACATCGCCCTTTGTTGCCGCAACAGCTACCATAAAGGTACCTGCCTCGATCTGATCGGGGATAACAGCATAAGTAGTGCCGTGGAGATGCTCCACGCCTCTGATCTTGATAACGTCAGTACCTGCGCCCATGATATTAGCGCCCATGGAGTTGAGGAAATTGGCAAGATCGACAATATGCGGCTCTTTAGCTGCATTTTCGATCACTGTAAGCCCCTCTGCCTTGACAGCTGCGAGCATAGCGTTCATAGTAGCTCCGACAGTGACAACGTCGAAGAATATCTGGCTGCCCCTGAGCTTGTCTGCTGTGAGGTCTATCATGCCCTGACTGAGGGTATACTTAGCACCGAGAGCTGTGAAAGCCTTCAGATGCTGGTCTATAGGACGATCACCGAGGGGACATCCGCCCGGCATCGACACTCTTGCTTTATTGAATTTACCGAGAAGCGCTCCGAGGAAATAGTAAGAAGCGCGCATTTTTCTTGCATATTCATAAGGAACACAGAATTTATTTATAGTGGTAGGATCAATTCTGTATGCGTCCTTGCCGATGTTTGTTACTTCCGCACCCATTTCTTCGAGTATACGGATACAGATCCTGACATCGCTGATATACGGAACATTTTCGATAACGCATGGTTCGTCTGAAAGTATGACTGCCGGAAGAATTGCTACAGCTGCATTTTTAGCGCCGCTTATAGTAACTTCACCCTCAAGGCGTCTGCCGCCTTTAATAACAAACTTATCCAAATATTTTCTCTCCTTATTTTTCGGGGTTATATTTTTCTGTTCCCGAATTTCTTTCTCTTGTTCCTCGGCATAAAACGCCGACAATATAAATTATCGAGCATGATGCTCAAAAATTATTTATTATAATCGGAAATATTCCAGCGGACCTCTCCGCCGTCGTACTCCTCAACTGTTACGGACTCGATAATGACATCTTTCTTTGGCTTGTCTGTAGCCTCATCGACCTCAACATCCTGAACGTCAAAAACTACGTCAAGACCGTCGAAGACCTGTCCGAAGACTGTATAGCTGCCGTCGAGCCAAGGGCTTCCGCCGTATGTGGAGTATGCCTCCTTCTCGTTTTCCGTGAAGGCATAGCCTGCGGATTCGAGCTGACTGATAGCATCTGCGTCATATTTTTCGCCTGTAACTATATAGAACTGACTGCCGTTGGTAGAAGTGCTGCCGCTGTTTGCGTATGCAACAGCACCTGCGGCATGGATAAGATGTGGATCTGTACCGCCGTCGAAGCTGTTTCCGTATATGGATTCTCCGCCTGTACCGTCGCCCTTAGGGTCGCCGCCCTGTATCATGAAGTCCTTGATGACTCTGTGGAAGGTAAGACCGTCGTAATAGCCCTTCTTAGCGAGCTCGACAAAGTTTTCAACGCCCTTGTCTGCGTACTCTGGGAAAAGCTTTATCCTGATAGGGCTGTCATAGCCCTTGAGCTTCATGCTGACAACAGTTTCACCCTGTGCAGGTGCGGTAAAGTTTGAAACTGTAATATTTTCCTTGCCTGTTGACGATTTGATCTCATCTGCATCGAACTCGTCGTAGTCGCTGATATACCAGCGTATCTCCTCGCCGTCGTACTCGCCGACGGTCACGGATTCCATAACAACGTCCTTCAAAGGCATCGAGGAGCTCTGGTTGACGCTTACGCACTGTATCTTGAAGATGATATCAAGACCGTCTATGACCTGTCCGAAGACCGTATAGCTTCCGTCGAGCCATGGTGCTCCGCCGACTGTCTTGTACAGAGCCTTTGAATTGTCGGAGAAAGCGTAGCCTCTCTGCTCAAGGGAGGTGAGGTCATCGTCTGTATATTTAGTTCCCGTTACCACGTAGAACTGGCTTCCGTCAGAGGAAGTACCGCCGCTGTTTGCATAGGCAAGAGCGCCTGCTACGTGAATGAGGTGCGGATCTGTGCCGCCGTCGAACTTACCGCCCCAGATACTTTCGCCGCCCGTACCGTTTCCGAGAGGGTCGCCGCCCTGTATCATAAAGTCCTGGATAACTCTGTGAAACTTCAGACCGTCATAATAGCCTTTTTTAGCCAGCTCCACGAAGTTCTGAACGCCCTTGTCCGCGTATTCGGGGAAGAGCCTGAACTTTACAGTGCCGTAGTCCTTTATCTTCATTTCTATGATCGTATCGCCCTTCTGAGGTTCAGTAAAGTTTGCGATATCAACATTTTCGGCTGTGGGAGCAACATATGCCTCCGTAGAGCCTGTTGTTGCAGTGTCATCTGCATCTGTCGTGCCTGCGCCTTCCTCTTTGCCGCACGAAGCGAAGGAAGAAGCAGTAAGAGCTGCGCAGAAAATTACTGCAAGAACCTTTTTGTACATAAAAATTTCACTCCTCATATCGAGAGAACAATTATTATTTTTATTTTATTATGAGTATTTACACTTCAACTTATATATTATACATCATAAAAATCAATTTGTAAATACTTTCCTAACAAATTTGTTGTTTTAAGGCAAAAAACCGCTCCGAAAACGTCTTATTTCAATTGAAATGCAACTACTTTCATTTATTTTTTGCTTTTGCAGCAGTTTCTTTTTCGTCCTTGGACGAATATGTGCCGATCTTTATGGATCTAATCATAACATCGTCCACGGGATACTTGTAATTGCCTGTATTCTGCGTTTCAAGGGAAGCGAGCTTTTCAACAACGTCCATTCCGCTGTAGGTCTGACCGATAACTGTCATCTGCTGCGAAAAGTTCGGTATACCGCCGTTTTTGATGAATGCGTCCGCCAGTGCCTCGCTCTCGGAGACTTCTTTCAGCTCCTCTTTGAACTCATCGTTGAACTCGACTGTGTTCAGCACCATGAAACGGCTTCCATTATAATAAGTA
The DNA here is from genome assembly GCA_902780115.1 of Ruminococcus flavefaciens. Classification (GTDB taxonomy): domain Bacteria; phylum Bacillota; class Clostridia; order Oscillospirales; family Ruminococcaceae; genus Ruminococcus; species Ruminococcus flavefaciens_Y. Next base: position 7,921 of record CACZEJ010000057.1, read on the forward strand.
CCGCCGCCGAAGAGCTTCTCCTTCCAGTTCTGGTCGATAGTGGTATTCATCGAGAGGACTGCGCCCTTGAACGGCCACAGATTCTGATGCAGCTCGCGCTCTACCAGCTCATGCGACTTATCATTGGCAGTTCCGTCCTTGTTGGGCGCACCTGCCGCCGAATAAGCTCCGCTCTCTGAATGGAACACATAAGTATTATCATAGTACCCCTGTTTCGCCAGCTCTGTAAAGTTTGCCACGGCATTTGGAGAATATTCGGGATACAGCACAAATCTGTACTCGCCTATGGAAGTCTCCACAATAGCGATGGGATCGCCCTCCTTGGGACCGTCGAGCTGTACCAGCTTCATAGTCGCGGCATCAATGGTTATATAGTTCGTCTGACGCGCCGAAAGGGTATTGGTCAGCATCATCACAAACGCCGAAACGCCCATTATAAGTGTAAATATCAGGATCGCCCTGACAACATTGTTCCTTTTTATCATTGCTCTTTCCTTTCAAATGCATACTACTTTCATTATACATACCGCGCCTGATTTTGTCAATAGCGGTGATTTTTGACGCGAAGTGTTGATTTATTATCAATTAAGTGTTATAATGATACTGTTATTAAAAGTAAAACAATAATATGGAGGATAAAAATTATGAAAAAATCAGCTTTAAAGCTCACAATGGCTTTTCTCCTTGCAGTATGCACACTTACAGGCTGCGGAGATGCATCTTCTGACAAGAGTTCAGACAAGGAAACAAAGACCGAAGCCACAACTGTTGCGGAAGAAACAACAGAAGAATCCACAACAGAAGCATCTACAGAAGAAGAGACAACAACTTCCACAGACACTGACGCATCTCCCGCTGCTGAAGGCACAGACTTCAAGAGAGGCGTTGTTGACGGCAATGTTTATACAAATGAGTTCGCCGGCATCAAGCTCACAGCTCCCGACGACTGGAAATTTGCAGATGACGAAACAATACTCCAGATGATGAATCTGGGCGCTGAAACTGCATACAGCGACAACGCCGACTTAGTAAAGAAGATCGTCGAGCAGGCTACTATCAGCGACGCTCTTTGCATGAACTCAACTTCAACTCAGAATATCACTATCACATACGAAAACCTCAATAAAAACATTGTTCTCAATACCGATACTACTGCTGAGGACTACTACAGCATACTCGAGACCCAGCTTGCTGCTATCACATCTATCAAATACACAAAGAAATCAGGTCCCGAAACTATCCAGATGGCAGGCAAGGATTTTTTAAAGGCAGTTTTCAAGGCAGAAATGAACAATATGGAGCTTGAACAGGCATATTATTTAAGACGTGAAGGCGATTTCATACTTCTTATCTCATGCACAGCTTACAATATGGACGACGATATCTCAACATTTGAAAATTATTTCTCTGCTGCTGAATGATCTTAATGAGGGTATGTTTCTGACATACCCTCTTTTTCATTGATATACCGTGCGTTTGATGCAAGTGAAAAAAATTCTTGACAAACTGCTCGGTTTATGATATCATATTAGAAGAGCATTATCTGCTCGTATGATCCGTTATTGAATTCCGGAATATAGATGTGTGGGCCCTGTGCAACAAGACCCCGTGAACCATGTCAGGCGGGAGACCGAGCAGCATTAAGCGGTGCGTGTTGTGTGCCGCAGCAAGCCT
>CACZEJ010000058.1 GCA_902780115.1 Ruminococcus flavefaciens
TCGCACTCCCATAACGGTACTGAAGGGATATGCGGAGCTTGTGAGGAATTTCAGCGGCAAGCTTGCTCCCGAGAAGCAGTCGGAGATATTGCAGAAAATGAGCGACCAGATATCAAGGCTGGAGCACTATACCGAGAAAATGAATTCGGTACAGAAGCTTGAAGACATCGTTCCCGATGAAAAAGATACCGACCTTTCCGAGATAACAGCTCAGCTCAGCGAAACGGGAAAGCTCCTGTGCGGTGAGAGCAGTTTTGTATTCGATACGCAGAACATCACCGATGAAAAGATCTGTATCGACCGCGAGTTAGTTATGCAGGTCTTTGAGAATCTTGTATCAAATGCAGTGCGTTATTACGACGGATTGATAAAATGCACGGTCACTGTCGGTGATGAAAAGCTTTGCATTGCAGTAAATGACGACGGAAAGGGCTTTTCTGATGAAGCTCTCAGAAAGGCATGGCAGCCTTTTTACCGTGATGACAAGGAGGAAAACAAGGAGCATTTCGGACTTGGATTATATATTTGCAGGCTCCTTTGCAGAAAATGCGGCGGTGATCTTGAAGTAAAAAACGGCGAAAACGGCGGCGGAATCGTCACTGCATCTTTTTCAATAAAAAATCACAAAAGTAGATAAAAAGTTGAAATTCATAGCTTATTATAATGACATGATAAGGAAAAAGCTTATCATGTCATTTCTTTTGGAGGCGATAAAATGGATAACAACATCGTAATAAAAAACGTCGATAAGTTCTACGGAAACAAACAGGCACTCTATAACATTGATCTTACTATCGGAAAAGGTATGTTCGGACTTCTTGGCAGAAACGGTGCAGGAAAAACAACTCTCATGAAAATGCTTGCGGCGCTTCATCAGAAGAAAAAAGGAGAGATAACTGTCTGCGGGATACCGATCGAGAAAGCAGGGCAGATACGCGCTGTAACGGGATATCTGCCGCAGGATTTCTCAATGTATCCGTCTATGAGAACTGATGAGGCTCTTGAATATCTTGGTACACTGTCTGGTATGAAGAGAGATGAACTCAGAAAAAGGACGACTTCACTGCTTGCCCGAGTGAATCTTACCGAACATCGTCATAAGAAGATCAAGCAGCTTTCAGGCGGCATGAAGCGCCGTCTTGGTATCGCTCAGGCTCTTATCCATGATCCGAAGGTGCTCATTGTTGACGAGCCGACAGCGGGACTTGATCCTGAAGAGCGCATACGTTTCAGGAATCTTCTTTGCGAGGTAGCAGAAGACAGGATAGTTATACTTTCAACGCATATAGTCGGGGATATCGAAGCTACCTGCGAACAGATAGCCATAATGGACGAGGGCAGGATACTCTGGCGCGGTACAGTGAGCGAGCTTGTCAAAAATGCAGAGGGACACGTATATACTGTCAATGTGGAGAAAAAGTTCATGCCGCAGATCAAAAAAGAGTATATAGTAACAGGAATGCTTGCTCAGACTGAGTATGCGACAGTCAGGATAGTATCGGATCAGGAGCCTGATCTTCCCAATGCTGTACTCACGGAGCCCGACCTTGAAGCAGCCTATATGTACTGCCTTCACAGCAGCGGCTGTGACGTAAAGGGAGGTGAGGAGTAATGCTGTTTATCAAGGAATGTAAGAAGCTGTTCCGCTCGGTCACTTTTATTATATATTCTGTATTGGTGGTATTGATGTTCTGGACACAGTACTGGGACGTTCTTGATGCTCCTCTGAACGAAACAGCTTGTATGTCTTATGAAGAAACTAAGACATCAGGGGATCCCGAGCTTATAATGCCAGCCGCGCTTGATTCTCTTACAGGCTGTTATTTATCAAATTCGTATATCTGCTATCCATACGGCTTTTTCAAGTCTGTTCACCTTAACAGCTCAAAAAGCAAGAAGATACAGAAGTATATAACCGAGCTCAGCGGACTAAGCAGCGATGAGATAGAAGCGCTGAAAGATCAGAATGATAAGTTCTATACAAGTTACGGAACAACTGATTATGAGGAGTATAATGTAAAAGATGTACCTCTGAAAAAAGACGTTACATATGAACGGTTCGTTGAGATAATGGGAGATGTTAACGATATCCTTGGCGGCGGTTCTGACTATAAGCCCGATGCACTGGCGTATAATTTCTCTCAGGTTAAAATGACAGAAGAGGAGCTTAAGGAGCAGTATAATGATTTTATCGAAAAGGATCATATCTCAATCGCATACGGAAGACTGTTCAGCGATTATCTCGGCATTGACCTTGCGTTCGTGCCTGTATTCGTTGCAGCAGCTCTTATAACAGCCGACAGGCGCGGAAAGATGAAGGAGCTTGTTTACTCGCGCAAGGTTTCATCGTTCAAGCTTGTTTTCACGAGGTTTGCCGCACTTTTTGCGACTATGATGATACCTGTACTCTTGTGTGCGGCACTGTCTGCGGCGAAGATAATGTATATGTACAGCGGAAGTGATCCGAGCTTTACTGGATTTTTTGCTGTCTCGGGAGCATGGCTCATACCTAATATCGCAATGACTACAGCTGTGGGAATGCTTGTTTCAGAGATATTCTCAGCAGGAGCCGCCATACTTGTACAGTTTATATTCTGGTTCGGCAGCCTTATGATGTCAGATGCAGCACTATATGGAAATATCGGTAAATTCACGTTCATATGCCGCCATAACCGTTTGATGTACAGAGCAGATTTTATGGCGAATTACGATAACTTTGTCTTTAATCGTGTATTCTATCTGATACTTTCGCTGGTAATGGTATTGCTCACCGTGTTTGTGTATGAATTGAAGAGGGGAGGAAGATTCAATGGCATTGTGCTCTTTGGCAAGGGCGGCATATTCAGACGTAAAGCATAATTTTATCATACACTATCTTATCGCCGTAGCCGTTGTATTTGCCGCACCCGTATTTTTCAGCTATGCAGAGCTGAATGAACGTCAGGCTGCACAGCCGCTGGAGGTCGTGATCTCACTTATTGGCTGTATATTGCTTACTCCCATATTCATGCCCGAGCAGAATGAAAGTATACGTGATGTGATACGATCAAAAAAGACCGCTTACCTTTTTATCTGCCTGATACGAGTGATACTTTCTTTTGCAGTCCTTGCAGTACTGATCGGCAGTTCGGTATTGTACATGAAACACTGTGATTCAAAGGTAACGTTTCGGCTTTTTGCAGGGACATTATCAAGTGCAGTCCTGCTCGGAGCGATAGGCTTTTTTGCGGCAGGAGTCACCGATAATGTGATAATCGGTTATATGGCATCGCTTTTTTACTACATGATAAACTTCACACTCAGGGACAAATTGGGAGAATTTTACCTGTTTTCAATGATACAGGGGAGTTTTGAGGAGAAAAAATGGCTTATCATGCTTTCGTTCGTGCTTATCATTCTGACATTCGGATATCTGAAATTTATAAAAAAACAATAGACATGAAAAGGCTTTTGCAGATGCAAAAGCCTTTATCATTTGAAAATATTTGTGCCTTTGATGCTCAGACCCTCGTCAAAGTCGTCGAGAAAATGGTGATAGTCACTGCCGCGGTGATATGATATAAGTGTCTGAAGATTGACATTTTCGACACTTCGGAAGATATTCATATCAACAGCAGGATTGTTTTTCCGCAGCTGTGCGAGAAGCTGCTTTATCTCGGCTCTTTTGGAGCTGCCTTCGCTCTTTGTTATTCGGCAGGCGCACTGTATGAAGTGAAGGTCATTGTATTCCGCCCATTTTATGATATCGGCTTCACGCACAAGGTAAAGCGGTCTGATGAGCTGTACCCCTCGGTAGTTTTCACTGTGGAGCTTTGGCATCATGGTCTGTACCTGTGAGCCGTAAAGCATTCCCATAAGTATAGTTTCGATAACATCGTCAAAGTGATGACCGAGAGCGATCTTGTTGCAGCCGAACTCCTGAGCAGTTTTATAAAGCCAGCCGCGGCGAAGTCTTGCACATAAAAAGCAGGGGTGCTTTTCGGCTTTTGCGGTTGATTCAAAAATGCGGGTATTCATTATCTTAACAGGTATTTCGAGAGTATCGGCGTTTTCGATTATTTTATCGCGGTTCTCGCTGTTGTATCCGGGATCCATGACTATATACTCGGCATCGAATTTTAGTTCGCTGTATTTTTGCAGGCGCTGAATGCACTTAGCCATAAGCATGGAATCCTTTCCGCCCGAGATACAGACAGCGATCCTGTCGCCGCTTTCTATAAGCTTGTACTCTTCGATGCCTTTTCGGAATTTTGACCATATTGACTTGCTGAATTCTCCTGTAATGGAGCGCTCGATACTTTTATTCATGTTATCACCGACCTGTTTGATGTTATTGAGCTTTTACTGACATTATTACTATACATCTAAATTTAATTAATGTCAATAGAAGCTTAAATAAGGAAAAATTAAGAAATATTTTATTTTTTGTAAAAAACTCTTGAATAGTATTTTAAAATAATGTATAATAATATTTGTGTGGGCTTTTTTACTCATACATATGGTTTAACGTAAAATCATTCAAACAATTCGGCAGTTCAACTGCTTAGACCGAGGAGAAATTTATGAGAAAACTGAACGGTATTAAGCTGAAGCACCGTAAAAATACGGAAAACAGCTCTACTGTGGTTTTTCCTGTACCTGCTAAGGTAAGGATACCAATGTCCATGACAATGGGCGCTCCTTGTCAGCCGCTTGTGAAAGTCGGTGACGAGGTAAAGGTCGGACAGAAGATCGGCGACACCGATGCTCCTTTCAGTGCTCCTGTGCATTCAGGAGTATCAGGCAAGGTGACAGCTTTATCCGACTATCGAAACGCTATGGGAGTTGTCTGCAAAATGGCAGAGATCGAGACTGACGGGCTCCAGACAGTTTCAGATGAAGTGAAGCCTCCTGTTGTAACTGACAAGGAAAGCTTCATAAAGGCAGTACGCGAGAGCGGTGCCTGCGGACTGGGCGGTGCAGGCTTCCCAACGCATATCAAGCTGAATCCTAAAACAAATATAGATACTCTTATCATCAATGCTGCGGAGTGTGAGCCGTATATCACGGCTGATTACCGTGAAATGATGGAAAATCCGCAGGATATCATCAACGGTATCAATATGGTGAAGTCTCAGCTCGGCATAAAGAGCGCAAAGCTCGCTATCGAAGCCAACAAGCCCGAGGCAATAAAGAACTTCACAGAAATGGCTGAGAACGACGATACTATCGACATTATTACACTTCCGTCTGCTTATCCTCAGGGAGCTGAGAAGGTAATAATCTATAACTCCACAGGCAGGATAGTCAACGAAGGCAGTCTTCCTGCCGATGCAGGTGTTATCGTTATGAATGTATCCACTGTCGCTTTTCTTTACCGCTATATGCAGACAGGTATGCCTCTCGTAACGCGAAGGCTTACCATAGACGGAAATGCAGTAGGCGAGCCCAAGAATGTGAGCACAGTTATCGGTACATCATTCAGGGAGCTTCTTGAATTCTGCAAGACTGATATAGATTCTGTCAAAAAGCTCATTGCAGGCGGTCCTATGATGGGTATGAGCGTCCCCGACATGGATATGCCTGTTGTTAAGACTTCCAATGCACTTCTTGCTTTTAACCATTACGACGAGCGCAAAACTTCAAATTGTATCCGCTGCGGACGCTGTGTGAGAGTTTGTCCCCTCGGACTTATGCCTGCCGATATCGACAGAGCATATAAGATACGCAATGTTGAAGAGCTCAAACAGCTCAAGGTACTGCTGTGTATGAACTGCGGAAGCTGTACTTATGTATGTCCTGCAAACAGAAAGCTTGCAGAAACAAATCAGCTTGCCAAAATGCTTATTCCAAGAAAGTAAGGAGGCGGAGAGACAATGAATAAGCTTATCGTTTCGCCGTCACCCCACGACGAAAATTATACCAAAACATCAAATATAATGCTGAACGTTATCATCGCACTTCTTCCTGCATGGGGAGTTGCGGTATACTTCTTCGGACTTCGCGTTATACCTCTTACTGCTGTATGTATAGGCAGCTGTATCTTCTTTGAGTATGCCTGCCGAAGAATTATGAAGCGCGATAATACTGTTGGTGATATGTCAGCAGCAGTTACGGGACTTATACTTGCGATGAACCTGCCTGTGACCCTGCCGTACTGGATGGCTGTTATAGGTTCATTTGTTGCGATAGTCATAGTCAAGCAGCTGTTCGGCGGTCTTGGACAGAACTTCGCAAATCCTGCCATTACTGCACGTATCGTTCTCATGGTCAGCTTCACGTCAGAGATGACGCGCTGGATAAAGCCTATGGAGCGCGACTACGATGCGGTATCATCGGCAACTCCGCTTGTTCTTGCCAAAAACGGCGGAGAGCTTCCGTCCTATCTCGACCTTTTCCTCGGAAATACAGGCGGCTGTCTTGGTGAGGTGTGTGCGCTTGGACTTCTTATCGGCGGACTTTTCCTTGCGGTAAGAAAGATAATCTCACTTGCTGCACCATTATCATTCATCGGAAGCCTTTTCGTTCTCAGCTGGATAGGCGGAGATGATCCTGTATACCAGATACTTGCAGGCGGTGTGTTCCTGGGAGCATTCTTCATGGCTACAGACTATGCTACAACTCCTATCACAAACAAAGGCAAGATAGTATTCGGACTTGGCTGCGGCATCATAACATTTGTTATAAGACGCTTCGGCTCTTATCCTGAGGGAGTTTCCTTCTCGATACTTCTCATGAATGTGCTTACTCCGTACATAGAGCAGCTTACAAGGACTAAGGTGCTCGGCGCAAAGGAGGCTGAAAAGAATGAAGGATAAGATCAAACCTACTCTTGTGCTGACCGTTATCTGCGTAGTTGCATCACTCCTTCTTGTATTTGCTTACGAGCTCACAAAGGACAGGATAGCTGAACAGAAAGCAGAGAAATTCAACAGCAGCGTCGAGGCTCTTTTCGGCAAGACCGAAAGCAAGATCATCAATATGAAGTGCAAGCTTGACGAAGTTGAAACCATTGCTGTTACTCCCGATAAAAAGACCGTTGTTCAGGTATGTACCGATGGCTATTCAAAGGGCGGCATAAATATCCTCGTTGGTATAGACGAGAACGGAGCTGTTTCGGGTATCGAATTCGTATCACTGGGCGAGACTCCGGGGCTTGGTTCAAAGGTGCGCGATCAGGAAGAATTTCGCAAGCAGTTCTACGGTCTGACAGAACCACAGGAAGAATTTGACGCAATAAGCGGTGCTACATTCTCCTCAAAGGGCATGAAACACGCAGTAGATACCGCACTTAAAGCATATAACGAAAATAAGGAGGCGATACTCGGTGGCTGAAAATAAAACACTTCTTACAAAAGAGATAACAAAGGGAATTATCAAGGAGAATCCTACACTTGTGATGCTCCTCGGAATGTGTCCTACGCTTGCCGTAACAACTCAGGCGGCAAACGGTATCGGTATGGGACTTGCGACCACATTCGTGCTCCTCGGCTCAAATATCGTAATATCAGCGCTGAGAAAGGTGATACCGGACAAAGTGCGTATCCCTGCATTCATCGTTGTTATCGCAAGCTTCGTAACTCTTATAGGATTCCTGCTTGAAGGCTTTGTTCCAAGCCTTTATGACAGCCTTGGAATCTACCTCACACTTATCACTGTAAACTGTATCATCTTCGGCAGAGCTGAAATGTTTGCAAGCAAAAACGGTGTCGTGGCATCAGCCTGCGACGCTATAGGAATGGGTATCGGCTTCACGCTGGCACTGTTCCTTATGGGTTCTGTGCGTGAGATAATTGGTGCAGGACAGTGGTTAGGCTTCAGGATACCTGTTATAAGCGAGCAGCCAATGCTTCTGTTCATAATGCCGGCAGGTGGATTCTTCACCTTAGGTGTAATAATTGCACTGGTGAATAAGCTCTCCAACAAGAAACCTCCTCAGGAGCTTAGCTGCAGCGGCTGTCCAAATGCAGAAAAATGCAGAAAGGCAGGTGACTGTCAGTGAAAACAATGCTCGTAATTTTATTGTCGGCAATGCTGACAGACAACTTCGTACTTTCAAAGTTCATGGGAATATGTCCTTTCCTCGGCGTATCGAAAAAACTCGACAGTGCCGCAGGTATGGGAATTGCCGTAACCTTCGTAATGATATGCGCGACCCTTGTTACTTATCCGATACACCACGGCATACTTGTTCCGAATCATCTTGAATACTTTGACACTGTCGTATTCATTCTTATTATTGCCCTGTTCGTTCAGCTTGTAGAAAATATCCTCAAGAAGTGCGTACCGTCACTGTACAGTTCGCTTGGTGTGTATCTGCCCCTTATTACTACAAACTGTGCCGTTCTGGGTGTAACTGTTCTCAATATCGACAACGGTTACAGCTTCGGGCAGTCCATAGTGAATGCACTTGGTGCAGGTCTGGGCTTCATGCTTGCACTTGTTATCTTCTCAGGTGTCCGCAAAAAACTTGAATACGCAGATATTCCCGAAACATTCAAGGGAGTTCCTGCTACACTTATCGCTGCTTCTATAGTTTCCGTAAGCTTCATGGGCTTCTCGGGACTTTTTAACTGAGGAGGTGCAACAGATGACTTATCTTATACCTGCTCTTATACTTGGCGGCTGCGGAATCCTCGCAGGAGTACTTCTGACTATCGCCGCTAAGGTATTCTATGTAAAAGTCGATGAGAGAATAGAAAAGATCGGAGAATCCCTCCCGCAGGCTAACTGCGGTGCGTGTGGATATGCAGGCTGTGCAGACTACGCAGCAGCAATCGTGCAGAAGGGAGCTGCAACAAATCTCTGTCGTCCGGGCGGTGCAGATGCGGCAGCAAAGATAGCTGCCATACTTGGCACAGCCGCAGCGGAGGTCGTTCCTATGACAGCAGTTGTACATTGCAGCGGTGACTGCAATGCCACACAGTCAGCGTTCCTGTTTGACGGGGTGCAGTCATGTAAAGCTGTCAAGCGTTTCTACAGCGGAAACGGAACCTGTAAATACGGCTGTATCGGTCTTGGCGACTGCGTAAGTGTGTGCGACCGCGATGCAATTAAGATCGAAAACGGCATTGCAAAGGTCATACCAGCTCTTTGCGGAGCCTGCGGACAGTGTGCAGCAGCCTGTCCGAATCAGCTTATATCAATAAAGCCCCTTGCAAAGCATATCGACGTGCTCTGCTCATCAAAAGACAACGGCAAGGTCACAAAGCTTTCCTGCAAGAATGGTTGTATCGGCTGTAAGTTGTGCGAGAAGAAGTGTCCTAACGGAGCTATTACCGTTACCGACTTCCATGCATCTATCGACTACGACAAATGTACTAATTGCGGAGCTTGTATGGCAGCCTGCCCTGTAAAAGTTATTCACACCTGTGAAGCATAAAGGAAAAGCCGCAGATCTCTGCGGCTTTCAGCTTGTCGAAAAAGTTGATTTCAACTAATAACGGGATTCCAAAGGGACTGTGTTCCTTTGGCAGAGTCCAGAGGCAGCGCCTTTGGTAGGG
>CACZEJ010000059.1 GCA_902780115.1 Ruminococcus flavefaciens
TCCTTGGTAGGTCCGAAAATCCTCTCGCAGAAGAGACCTTCTCTCTCGGGCTTGAGAGTTCTGTAGTTAATGGTTTCGGGCTTGGTAACCTCGCCGTAAGACCATGATAAAATCTGCTCGGGAGAAGCAAGATTAATTTTTATTGAATCAAAAACATTGTTTTCCATAATAATCGCTCCTCCTTAATTAAAATTCGTCGTCTTCGCCGTCAAAATCGGCAAAATCGTCGCCGTCGTCTACAAGCGACTGCTCGTCAAACATATTCTCGTCGTTGTCGCCGTCCTCGTCAAGGTTGAAGCCTTCCATAGAGGTCGAGGTCATAACGCTCTTCTCCTCAAAGTTGGAGTTGTCAACGGGAAGGTCGTCGTCCTCCTCGAAGTGCTGCTTGAGGTCGATTTCCTCGCCGTCGCGGTTAAGCACACGAACGTCGAGCGAAAGCGACTGGAGCTCCTTGACAAGCACCTTGAAGGATTCGGGAATACCCGGAGCGGGGATGTTCTGACCCTTGACGATAGCCTCGTAGGTCTTTACACGTCCTACAACGTCGTCGGACTTGACCGTGAGGATTTCCATAAGAGTATAAGCTGCGCCGTAAGCTTCGAGCGCCCAGACTTCCATCTCACCGAAACGCTGTCCGCCGAACTGAGCCTTACCGCCGAGCGGCTGCTGAGTAACGAGGGAGTACGGTCCTGTGGAACGGGCGTGGATTTTATCGTCAACGAGGTGGTGGAGCTTGAGGTAGTACATATAGCCCACAGTTACGCGGTTATCGAACTTTTCACCTGTACGTCCGTCGTAGAGAGTAAACTTACAATCCTCTGTGAATTCCAGAGCATTAGGATTAATTACCTTGTCCATAGCCTTGAGTTCGAACATATCGTCCTTGTGCTCCTGAGCGTGCTCATTAGCCATCTTGAAGCACTCACGGATATCGCCTTCGTGTGCGCCGTCGAATACAGGAGTCATGATATGCCAGCCAAGAGCCTTACAAGCCATACCGAGGTGTACTTCAAGTACCTGACCGATATTCATTCGTGAAGGAACGCCGAGAGGGTTCAGCACGATATCGAGCGGAGTACCGTCTGGAAGGAACGGCATATCCTCCTCAGGGAGTATACGTGAAACGACACCCTTATTACCGTGACGGCCTGCCATCTTATCGCCGACAGTGATCTTACGCTTCTGAGCGATGTAGCAGACAACTCGCATATTAACGCCTGCTGAGAGCTCGTCGCAGTTATCGCGTGTGAACACCTTTACGTCAACGATGACACCTGATTCACCGTGCGGTACTTTAAGTGAATTATCACGAACTTCTCTTGCCTTCTCACCGAAGATAGCGCGGAGAAGTCTTTCCTCGGCAGTAAGCTCTGTTTCGCCCTTAGGTGTTACCTTACCAACGAGGATATCGCCTGAATTTACCTCAGAACCGATGCGTATGATACCGTTTTCGTCGAGGTTTGCAAGAGCATCGTCGCCCACGTTCGGGATATCTCTTGTGATCTCCTCGGGTCCGAGCTTTGTATCACGGCACTCGATCTCGTATTCTTCTATATGAACTGATGTGAATACATCTTCTCTTACAAGGCGCTCGTTAAGGAGAACAGCGTCCTCGTAGTTGTAACCTTCCCAGGTCATGAAGCCGATGAGGGCGTTCTTACCGAGGGATATCTCACCGTCAGCAGTTGCAGGACCGTCAGCCAGTACCTGACCCTTCTTTACTTCCTCGCCTGCTGTAACAATAGGTCTCTGGTTTACGCAGGTGCCCTGGTTGGAGCGCTTGAACTTGATGAGCTCGTACTTATGCTCAACGCCGTCTGTATCGACCATAGTGATCTTGTCAGCGTCAACATAAGTGATCTTGCCGTCGTAAGCGGATACTACGCATACGCCCGAGTCAACGGCAGCCTTGTATTCCATACCTGTACCAACGAAAGGACGCTCTGTCTTGAGGAGCGGAACTGCCTGACGCTGCATGTTTGAACCCATGAGGGCACGGTTAGCGTCATCGTTTTCGAGGAACGGGATCATGGAAGTAGCTACAGAAACGACCATCTTAGGAGATACGTCCATGTAGTCTACCTTTTCGCGCTCGCACTCGAGGATCTGTTCGCGGTGACGTGCGTTTACACGAGGTCTTGCAAACTTGCCTTCCTCAGTGAGAGGTTCGTTAGCCTGAGCAACAACGAAGTTATCCTCCATGTCAGCAGTCATATATACTACGTCCTTGGTAACAACGCCTGTAGCCTTGTCTACCTTTCTGTAAGGAGCCTCGATGAAGCCGTACTCGTTTATTCTTGCGAAAGTAGCCAGATAGGAGATAAGTCCGATATTAGGACCTTCAGGAGTCTCGATAGGACACATTCTTCCGTAGTGGCTGTAGTGAACGTCACGTACCTCAAATCCTGCACGGTCTCTTGAAAGACCGCCCGGTCCGAGGGCTGAAAGACGTCTTTTATGTGTAAGTTCAGCAAGAGGATTGTTCTGATCCATGAACTGTGAAAGCGGTGAGGAGCAGAAGAATTCCTTCATAGCTGAAGAAATAGGCCTGATATTGATAAGTGTCTGAGGAGTGAGTGTATTCACGTCCTGAGTCTGGAGGTTCATTCTCTCGCGGATACCGCGCTCCATTCTTGTATAACCGATACGGAACTGGTTCTGGAGGAGCTCGCCGACGCTTCTGATACGTCTGTTTCCGAGGTGGTCGATATCGTCAACAGTACCAACGCCCTCACAGAGGTTGAGGAAGTAGCTGATAGAAGCCTTGATATCGTCGAGAGTGATATACTTAGGTGAAAGCTCGTCTGCCTTCTTCTTGACTGTCTCTTCGAGCTCATCAGCGTCAGCAGCGCTGTCCATGATCTCCTTGAGTACATTGAAGGATACCTTCTCGTTGATGCCGTACTTTTCAGCATCGAAATCGACATAGCCCTTGATATCTACCATGCCGTTGCCGATCACCTTTACTACCTTCTCGACCATGCGGATAGAGGTCTCACCGCGGTCGTCGGTGTAGTATTCCTTTGCTTCAACAGTTACGAAAGCGCTGTATACGCCTGCCTGCTCGATCTCGCAAGCCTTGTCGTAGGAGATAGTCTCACCAGCATCGGCGAGGATCTCACCTGTCATCTCATTTATTATAGGCTCAGCAAGAGTTCTGCCTGCAAGACGTGAAGCGATGCCCAGCTTCTTGTTGTACTTGTAACGACCGAAGCGGCAGAGGTCGTATCTCTTAGCCTCAAAGAAGAGGTTGTTGAGGTGGCTGACTGCGCTCTCGACCGTAGGAGGTTCGCCCGGACGGAGCTTCTTGTATACGTCGATAAGAGCGTCCGAACGGTTCTTGGTCTGATCCTTCTGGAGTATAGTCTGCTTGAGGCGGTCATCGTCGCCGAAGATCTCGTAGATCTCCTCATCAGTACCCTCCTCGCCCAGAGCTCTTATAAATGTAGTGAGCGGGATCTTTCTGTTTTTATCAATACGAACGTAAACAACGTCGTTGGAATCCTGTTCATACTCGAGCCATGCACCGCGGTTAGGGATTATCTGCGAGCTGAAGAGATCCTTACCTGTTTTATCTTTAGTGAATGAGTAGTAAACACCCGGGGAACGAACGAGCTGAGAAACGATAACACGCTCAGCACCGTTGATAACGAAAGTACCGCTGTCTGTCATGAGCGGGAAGTCACCCATATATATCTCGCTCTCACTTACCGCACCTGTTTCCTTGTTTGCAAGTGTAGCGGTAGCTCTCATAGCGACCTGATAGGTAGCTCCTCTTGATTTACATTCTGCGAGAGAATATTTGGGAGTGTCATCAAAGCGATAGTCCTTGAAGTTGAGGACGAGATTGCCGTTATAATCAGTGATAGCGGTCATTTCGCGGAATACTTCACGAAGACCCTCCTCCTTGAACCACTTATACGAGTTCTTCTGCACCTCGATAAGGTTCGGCATCTCCAGAGGCTCGGTAATCTTACCGAAGCTCATTCTGACATTCTTTCCCAGCTGCTTAGGTGTAACATTCACCATAGGCGGAACCTCCTTGTATTTTTTTACCGCCGTGTCCGACGCACACAGAGTGAGGCACGGCAGATATTTTTGCGTTAGCGCATCAATAAAAATTTTCCGCAAAACTATTGACAAGACTGCACGTAATGTGATATAATATCTTGCAAAAAAGCGATACTATTCCATATTGATACATTATAACAGTATAATACAATTTTTGTCCCATGTCAAGGGACTTCGGAAAGTTTTGTCAAAAGCACCTGATTTTGTTTAAATCAGGTGCTTTTTTTGTGGGTTTTTAAGAATTCTCCCCTTCCCAAGCACCGCACACTTTTATTGCACTAATAAAGATCATAGCCCGAAAGCTCATTCCAACAGCTTTCAGGCTAAATTTATATTATTCTGTATTTACGGTTCAGGCAAGTGACATCACGGCGATCATCAGGAACAAAAAAGTTACCGCAATATGGAGCTTGCATTTTGAAACAGCATCTTTCAGCGTAAGCTGCTGAAGCAGCATTCTCGAAATTATCCCCACTATCGCAGGCATAAACACCGCGATAAGGGATACCACCTCGGGAAGGCTCGAATTGATGCTGAAAATGAAGAACAGGATAGAAATTACTTCAAGGACTATTATCTCCATGCTCGCCGACGACATTTCGGAACCACTCTTTTTTCTCTTGCCGTTGGCTGCGATCGCCGTGTCGAACATCTCCGCAACTCTGTCCACAGCCTCCTGACGGCTGTCCGCCTGCTCCGCCCCGTCCTGAACTTCCGCTCCCTCGGACGTTTCAGACTTTTCCGACGGATCAGGCTTATTGGTATTCTTAGGTACAGCAAGCATCTCCGTCACCTTGTCCACAGCTTCCTGATAGCTCTCCTTTTTCTCGGGTTTTGCAGAAAAAAGAGGAACGTTCTCCACCGCTTCCTTTTCGAGAGCTGATACCGTCTTTTTCTTCTTTGGCTGCTTTCCTGCTGCCCTTGCAGCCGCAAACATCTCATTTACCTTATCCAGTGCTTCCTGACGGCTGTCAGCCGTCCCCTCGGGCGAACTGCCGCTGCCGCCGGTCTTAAGACCTTCAAGTATATCATTGAGGCTGTTGTTATCCGATCTGTCCTGCATCATCATCACGCTCCCATGTCATTTTCTCCGACTTTTCGCCGAATTCCGCTTTATTTATTATACAGCGGTTTTCCCGTCATGTCAATAGAAATGCCACGTTCTCCCGTCCTGAGATCGGGATCTCCGTGGCATAGTTCTTATTGATATTATGCGGAAACTCTCTCCACCTTGTAGCCCTTTGCCGCAAGAAGGTCATCAACGCCCTTTTCGCCTGCAAAGTGAGCAGCTCCCACCATGAAGAAGTAGTTCTTGCCGTTTTTGAGGAACTCCTCAGCCTTAGCAGCCATACCTTCATTTCTGTTGTAGAGTACGATATCTTCATACTCTGCATAGTCGTCCTTGAGATCATCGGGCATTTCCTCGGCATCATCGTCCATATCGAGCTCATCGACATCTCCCGAAGCCCACTTGTCGTATTCCTCGGCAAATTCCTTAGTATAGGTCGGCATATCGCCTGCGTCGTCTATCATCTCGGATATGAGATAATCCGCAAGATCATCAGACGCACCGCTCAGAGCCTTTGCCTGTATATCAATAGTCTCGAGGCTTATGACCTCTTTTTTGTCATCATTAGCCATTTCAATGAACTTATAATCGACACCGTTGGTATCAATGTCATCTATATTCGTAATAGCAAGTGTTTCAAGCTGTGATACCCAGTAGCCTGCGGTATACACGTCCATCATCTCATTGTACATATAGTTTTCCGACATATATTTTTTGAGTTTCTCATATGTCTCAGCCGAAATGTGATCCTTAACAGTGGAGCCGTCTGTGTACATCAGCTTTGATGCGAACTCCTGCATCTGCTGCATATCCGACATCATGCAGTTTATATCAAGCTCGACCGCGATACCGTCGCAGTTTTTATAAACGTCCATGATATAATCGGGAAGCGGGAACGTATCCTCGGTCACAATATGCATAGTTCCCAACATATAGAGCACATTCCCCGTTTCAGGGTCTGTGACCTTCCACATTGCAGGTGAAGACTTATCAACAGTTATATAATCAGCGAGCTTATATTCTTCATCGCTGCCGCTGTCCTCCTTCTTGTCGTCGGAGTCTTCCTTGGCTTCGGCAGTATCCGCCTCGGTAGTTTCTGCGGCATCGGTCGCTGCTGTTGTTTCAGTTTCCTTCTTCTCATCAACGGTACTGTCCTTCTTGCCACATGATACGGCACCGAAGACACAGAGGGCTGCCGTCAGGGCAGCAACAAATCGTTTACTGTACATTACTTATCCTTTCGCTTTTAAGATTATTGTCAATAATATCATAATGCGCATCTATGGCACGATGACAAAAGGCAGTGTCGCCCGTTATGATACCCTGCACCATTTTTTCATGTGCGTCCTGGAGCTTCATACGGACCTCGCTGTCTGCTGTAGTAAGAAAATCATCTATCCAGCGCATATAGACCTCAGACACAGCTTCCATAAAAGTTATCCAGAAGCCGTTTTCGGTTGCATATATGAGCGAATAATGAAAATCCCTGTCAGCGGCAGGATTCTCCTCTGTTCCCTCAGTCTCCTTCAGAGTATTCAATGCTGCGACTATTTTTAGTTTGTTCTCGGAACTGCAACCTCTTGCAATGAGATAACTGCACACAGTCTTTTCCATGCTTCTTCTGAACGAACATATCTCCTCCTTGGACGTTCTGTTCATCAGCAGCATTATATCCATCGCCTTAGCGATAGAATCGGAGATATTATCGGTAAGATAATTTCCCGAGCCCTGCTTGCCGTTGACGATACCGAGTATTTCGAGTCCCCTTAACGCCTCGCGGACGGTATTGCGGCTTATGCCGAGCTTCTCTGATATACTGCGTTCAGTTGGAAGCTTGTCCCCTACACGCAGCATTCCGCTTCTGATGAGATCAAGTATGTAATCAATGGTCTTGCGGTATTCACTGTTTCCCATAGCTTCCTCCTTGGTATTAAATTTTAAAAAAATTATATCATATTTTCAAAATAATGTCAACACGATAAAGAAATATTTTTTACATTATGCAGAACGCCATGCACGGTATACCTGCAAAAAAATGCTGTTATCATACAAATTACAGGGGGCGGATACTAAGTTCCGCCCTCCCGATCATTATATTCACAGTTCCTGATCTGCAAGAAACTATTATCATTCCTTGCGTTTCTTCTTTTTTGAAGCTGCTTTCTTTTTCGGCGGCTGCTTCTTTTTTTCGGAGCTCCCGCTCTCATACTCAGCCATAGCTTCCTCCAGTATCCTTCTGCACTCAGGGAGCTTTTCCTCCTCTTCGGGCGGAAGTGCGGGATATTCGGGCTTGCAGTCATGAAGCACGTCAAGGAGTATCTCCGTTATAAGGTATCTTGTATACCACCTCTGATCTCCCGGGAGCACATACCATGGTGCCTCATTTGTGGAGGTCTTGTTTATCACATCGTTGAAGCACTTGAGGTAAGCATCGTACTTGTCCCTGACTTTAAGGTCGTCGGCACGGAACTTCCAGTTTTTCTCGGGCAGCTCTATGCGTTCGAGAAGCTGTCCCGTCTGCTCCTCTTTCGAGACATGAAGGAATATCTTCACGATACGGTAGCTGTTCTCGTAGAGGTACTTCTCGAAGTTGTTCACCTGCTCACAGCGCTTGTCAAAGAACTTCTTCTTGGTATCATCGAGCACACGGTCGGACATATGATAATTCTTCCATATATCCTCTGCTTGAACAGTAACGATATCCTCATAGTGGCTCCTGTTGAAAACAGCTATCTCGCCTCTGCGCGGGATATTCTGGTGTATCCTCCACAGGTAGTCATGAGCAAGCTCGTCGGAAGAAGGCGCTTTGAAGTAGTGTACCTTTACGCCCTGCGGATTCATTCCGCTGAAAACATACTTTATGGACGAATCCTTTCCCGAAGCATCAAGAGCCTGTATAACGACGATAAGTCCCTCTCTTGCATCTGCGTAGAACTTGTCCTGAAGCGCAATGAGCTCACGTTTGTTTTCTTCGTATTTTGCGATGATCTCCTCCTTGTCAGCCTTGTCAGACTTGCTGTCGGTGGGGAGCTTTCTTATATCTGTTTTTCCGTCTTCTTTTATGATGTATTTGTCCGCTTTCATTACATGACCTCCGTTCAGTTCGGATAAATTATGACATAATGCACCTGTTCGGGTGCAGTATCGACTGTTTCAGCCCCTTGGCACTACAGGCGGTACGGTCATCATACTGTAGACCATTACCGAATACAGTGCCGCCTGTCTTGCGGCAAGCAGTGCTCTGCGCTTTGACTCGTCGCCAACGCTTGTATCGTCGGCATAAGCTGTGGTCAGGAGCATGAAGGTATGACACACAGGCTCGCTCTTTCCGAACTCCGAAAGATCGGAAAAAGCCTTGTGCTTCAGGAGAAATGCTTCAACATCTGTTATATCGCTGAGGATATCCGAGCTGCTGAAATCAGCTATAGTCAAAGCCGCAAGCATGGCAAGCTCATAATGCTTTCCGTACTTTCTGCCTTTTTTCAGCATATTGCTGTAAAGCTCGCTGAACTTTGCGCACTTCTCCTCGGGAGTTCCCGAAGCCATCGCAAGAACATGAGAAACTGTTTGTATACTGTTGTTATCAGCACTTTTCTTCAGTATCCTGTAGCTCTGCTCCATATCCTCGACAAGCTCGTCATCGGACTTGTCCGAAAATGCCAGCATAACAGCAAAAGCGATATCCTCTTTCGTGGTAAGTATGCGGTGCTCCTTTTTCATTCTGTCATACAGATTTCTGCCGCGTTGGATATATTCCTCGGTCTTATCCTCGGAAACTATCCTGACAAGAAGCGGCGAGAGCAGCGCAAGATGCTCGGAATTCTTGAAATATTTTTTCAGCAGTTCATAGCAGCTGAGGTACTTTTCCATTTCGCCGCGGGGGTCATCGCTGACCGACAGCCATGATGCTATGAGCGGTCTCATGGTGCTGCGGAAGCTTGAAAGCATCTGCGGATTCGCCTTTATAAGAGCAAGGCTGTCCGTAAACTTATCAAGCTCAAATTCCGTATCAGCTGCACAAAAAACAGTGGTACACACAGGGTAGAGTATCTCTCTCTCAAAGGGATAGAGGTCTGTGATCAATCCCAGATTAATAAGATACTTGTCGCAAAGAACTTCGAGAAGATCTTTCATGACGCACCTCCTTATATCATAGGTCAGTCCTGACATGACTGATCCTGCAAAATATTCCATAATAACATTCTGTCTGATACTTATTGTCACTATTATACCACATTATAGTCATAATTTCAATCAAAAAAATTGTTTTTAACGCACAAATATATTATTA
>CACZEJ010000060.1 GCA_902780115.1 Ruminococcus flavefaciens
CCCTACCAAAGGCGCTGCCTCTGGACTCTGCCAAAGGAACACAGTCCCTTTGGAATCCCGTTATTAGTTGAAATCGACTTTTTCGACAAGCTGAAAGGGCAGATGTTATTATCTGCCCTTTGGTGTATTTGAAATATGATATTACCAGTAAGTGAACACAAAGCCTGCCAGCGGCGAAAGCACCACCATTATCACGGAAAAGCTGAGGGACTCCACTGATGTAAGAGAAGCTCTCTGCTCGGATGGAAACATATCCTGCAACCTTGTGTTTGTGCGCACCTGTAAAGCGTCATCGCCCACAGCTGCCAGAAATCCGCCGACCGCCATTATGATGCAGCTGGTAGAATGCTCTGCAAGGAGACCTGCGAGCACAAGAGCTGACGTTACAAAAAATACTGTCCTGTAGCCTGCTTTCGGGAAGCGCAGTATCAGCTTTGAGCCTGCTATGCCGCCCAGCTCCATGAACAGGAGCGCAAAGCCGAGAAGCCACTGAGGGATACCTCTTTCGGGCAGTTTAGCCTGCAAAAAGAACAGGAGAAGTATGTCCAGCGCTCCCACAAGAGAATTGCACATCATTAGTCCGATTGCTTTTTTGGCGTTTTTCAGGAATATGAAGCTTTCCCTGAAACAGTCCAGTATCTTTTTTATTGCGGATATATCGCGGCTGTCTGACTGATAAGAGCTTACCTCGCGGAGTGAGCCAAGCACGAAGAGCTGTACAGCTGCTGTTATAAGGGTCGTGCCGTATGCGAGCCTGTAGCCTATGGCGAGGGCAAAGCCTGCGCAGAGAGTGGATATGCCGCTGCAAAGGCGGTATATTATGAGCTGGTTGGACTCGTACCTGTCGAAGCTGCTTTCGGTATTTGCAAGCTTCATGGAGTCGTATGCCAGTGCATCGCCTGTTCCCGACGAAAAATTGTAGGTGAGAGCGTGAAAAGCTATGGAAAGGCATACCATGAAAAGGTCGTCGGACATTATCATTATGACAGTCGCTGTCATCTGCATGACAGTGCTGACTATGAGCATTTTCTTTCTGCCGAATACGTCAGCCATGACTCCCGACGGAAGCTCGAAGATAATGCTCGTTATGTGGAATACGGTCTCGGCAATGCCTATTTCCACAAGGCTGAAACCTCTTGCAGCGAGTATCGCCACCCATGCGCCTGTGAGGGAAAGATTGCCGATGACCGAGGATAAATATAGTTTTGAAAGCTGTTTTTTGATATTAAACATAAAAAATCTCCTTAACTTGAAATAGCTGACAGTTAAGGAGATAATGCGCACTTATATAT
This sequence comes from Ruminococcus flavefaciens, assembly GCA_902780115.1. GTDB lineage: Bacteria > Bacillota > Clostridia > Oscillospirales > Ruminococcaceae > Ruminococcus > Ruminococcus flavefaciens_Y. The sequence goes on from CACZEJ010000060.1 coordinate 1,293, forward strand.
TCACAGAAACAGCTGCCTGCGTTTGTTGTTACAGGTCACTTTAGACTGCTAAAGCTGAAAAAGGGCGCACTATCCCCGTAAACGGGAAAAAGTAACCTTTTTTCAGTTGTATATTTCTTAATTTCCAAAACATACAAATAGCCTCTGTTTCTGATTTAGTTTAAAACTATAACATCATTATAGCAAATGGCAGGCTGATTGTCAAGCAATATGATAAAATAGGCTGACAGCTTGATTTGCTATTGATTATCGGAACGATTTGTGATATTATGAAATGGTAAAAACGTTATCTGAATAAGGAGAAGAATATGCCAACCACTCTTTTCAGTGAAATAGAATATTTAAAGGGCGTTGGAAAGGCTCGCGGCGAGAAATACCGCAAGCTCGGCATAAATTCGCCCTATGAGCTCATATATCATATCCCCCGTGATTATCTTGATTTCCGTACTCATGTGCCGATACAGCAGGCTGTGCTCGGCTCATACAACGTGCTGAAGCTGACCGTAACGCATAAAATGCCTCCGCAGCGCATAAAGGGCGGACTTGTCATATGCAAGGCGGCAGCTACCGACGGCATGGACGATATCCTTATCGTCGTATACAATAATGTCTACTATTTTCAGGCTCTGAAAGAGGGTGGTACTTACTATATGTACGGCAAGGTGTCGGGAAATTTCCTGCGCAAGGAGATAAGCTCGCCCGTGTATATAAGTGCAGATGAGCAGGTGCTCATACAGCCCATTTACCACCTGACACAGGGACTTTCCGTAAATATGGTGCGCACAAATATGCGGCAGGCGCTGGAAATAATGCGCAAAGAGCCTTTTGAAACTCTCTCTGACGATGTTTTGCAGAAGTATCAGCTGTGTCCGCTCATGTGGGCGCTGGAGAATATACACTTTCCCGAAAGTGAGCTTGCTGCCGAAACTGCAAGGAAGCGCCTCGCTTTTGACGAGCTCCTGAAATTGCAGATAGGTATGCTGGTTATGAAGTCAAGAAGCCGCAGAAATACCGCTTTCAAGATGGACAGCGCTGTCAATGTGGGGGAATTCACCGAGGGACTGCCCTTTGAGCTCACCGACGACCAGAAAAAGGCTGTGAGTGAGATAACTGCCGACCTTTGCCGAAACGTCCCCATGAACAGGCTCTTGCAGGGCGATGTGGGAAGCGGAAAGACTGCCGTAGCTGCTGCGGCTTGCTTTTTTGCGGCAAAAAACGGAGTGCAGTCGGCTCTTATGGCACCTACCGAGATACTTGCTTCTCAGCATTTCCATACTCTCAGCAGTTTCCTTGAGCCCTTCGGCGTTAAAGTCTGCCTGCTGACGGGTTCCATGACCGCCAAGAAAAAAGCGGCTGTCCGTGAACAGATAGCCGCAGGCGAGATAGATGTAGTTGTCGGAACTCACGCCATAATTCAGAAGGACGTGGACTATAGGTCGCTGGGACTTGTTATCACTGACGAGCAGCATCGTTTCGGTGTTGCTCAGCGAGCAGCTCTTGCCGAAAAGGGCGATGCTCCGCATAAACTGGTAATGTCGGCAACTCCTATACCGCGCACACTTGCGCTGATAATCTACGGAGACCTTGATATATCCGCGATAACTCAGCTCCCGAAAGGCAGGAAGCCTGTTAAGACCTACGCGGTCACGGGAAAGCTCCGCAGCAGAGCTTTTGGCTTTGTGCGAGAGCGACTTGACGAGGGGCGGCAGGCGTATGTGGTATGTCCCATGATCGAGGAGAGCGAAAGCGAGCTTTTCGCGGTAAAGACCTATGCGGAAAATGCTGCCAGCGGTGACCTCAAAGGCTATACCACGGCACTTCTCCACGGAAAGATGAGGGCTGCGGAAAAGGACAAGACCATGCAGAAATTCCGCAGCGGCGAGATACAGGTGCTTATCTGCACAACGGTCGTTGAGGTAGGAGTCGATGTGCCGAACGCGGCAGTTATGGTAATTGAAAATGCCGAGCGCTTCGGACTTTCTCAGCTTCATCAGCTCCGCGGACGAGTGGGCAGGGGAAGCTTCGAGAGCAGCTGTATACTCATAACCGACAACACCACCGAGGACTGCGTTAAGCGTATGAAGATAATGTCCTCCACGTCGGATGGCTTCAAGATATCTGAGGAAGACCTGAAAATGCGAGGCCCCGGAGACTTTTTTGGTAATGCCCAGCATGGACTGCCGCCGCTTAAAATAGCGGATATCGCCTGCAATATGGAGCTTATGAACCGTGCTCAGACCTGTGCGAAGGAGCTTCTTGCAGATGATCCGATGCTGGAAAAGCCTGCGAACCGAGCACTGAAAATGGATATAATGCGTCTTTTCAGCAAAGACATTATCGGCTGATCTCAGCCGTGCAGGGGACGACGTTCTCAGCGTCCGCCAATTGCGGAGAAACATAAAAACGGTACTCAAAAGAGTACCGTTTTTGTTTACTGTAAGCCGTTTTTCTTGTCTGTCATGTTCAGACCTGCCGCAGCTGTTGTGTTGAGCTTTGCTTTTACTGTCTTGATGCTCTGGAGATTTCTTGAATAGTAATTCTCTGTATCGTTGAGCATCTTTGCAACTGATGCAGTAGCGTTCTGCTGGAGATTCTTTGCAGCAGTCTGTGCCTTTGTGAGCATATCCAGAGCCTTCTTCTTAGCCTCTGTTACGATAGCTTCTCTTGATACTATCTGTGCAGCTCTTTCCTCAGCTTTGCGGATAATAGATTCTGCGTTGAGCTTTGCTTCGTTGAGTATGCGCTGACAGTCGAACTCGATCTTCTTAGCTTCCTTGAGCTCGTGAGGCATATTGAGACGAACGTCATTGATAAGCTCTCTCATGCGCTCTCCGTCGATAACTTTCTTATGGGATACAAAAGGGACTGTGGACGCTTTATCGAGAAGTTCGTCCATTTCTTCTAAAATCTCATCAATGCTCATAGTAATTACCTCTCCTTAATTAGTCTTTGTTTTATATCGTCAAGTATCATTTCGGGAACAAAATGGCTTATATCACCGCCGAAGTATGCTATCTGCTTTACTAAGCTTGAACTGAGGTACATATTCTCTGTAGCTGTTGTCAGGAAGACCGTTTCAGCGCCTGCGTACAGCTTCTTGTTGGCAAGAGCCATCTGGAATTCATATTCAAAGTCGCTGACAGCGCGAAGGCCCTTTACTATAGCTACAGCGCCCACATTTCTCACGTAATCCGCAAGGAGTCCGTCGAGTATGTCTATCACCACGTTATCGAGATTGTGAGTGACCTGTTCTATCATGAGCATACGCTCGGTAGCTGTAAAGCTGGGCTGTGCTTTGCCTGCGTTTCTGGATATAAGAACGATGACCTTATCAAACAGCTTTGATGCTCTTGTAATAATGTCGAGATGTCCGAGGGTAACAGGGTCGAAGCTGCCCGGACAAACGGCGATCCTTCGCATTATTCAGCCACCTCCTCAGCGGGACGGTAAAAGATCGAGACATTGATCTTGCCGTAGTGGTAAGTTTTTCTCAATATCAGACCTTCGGGAGCAGTCGGTTCGGCTGCTTCTTTTTCGTATTCACATATTATCATACCTCCGCTGCGGAGCTTTTTTGCTGCAAAGGGGAGGATATTGTCAATATGGTTATGGTGGTAGGGCGGGTCGAGGATTATGATATCGAAGGTCTGGGCGGTCAGCTTTATATAATCGTAGCTGTCGCGGTTTATGACCTCGGACATACGTTCAAATCCTGTATTCCGCAGATTTTCGTTCACGCACCTTATGGAGCGGAGCGAGCTGTCGATAAATACTGCATGAGCAGCGCCGCGGCTGAGGGCTTCGATACCCATCTGACCGCTTCCTGCAAAAAGGTCGAGGACGCGAGCTTCTGAAAGCTCAAACTGAACAGCTGAAAAGATGCCTTCCTTGACCTTGTCGGCAGTGGGTCTTGTTTCAAGGCCTTCCGGCGCAACAAGTTTACGGCCTCTTGCAATGCCTGTAATAACTCTCATGTTAAGTGCTCCGAAGCCGCAGAGTGATACTGCGGTTTCCGCATTTACGGTATACGGCTACCGATTTATTTATTCTTTATTATATATTATTTTTCGTGAATTGTCTATATTGTTTCATAAAAATAGGTGAATTTGACTAAAAAAACTTTCTCCGCTTTGTCGATTATATATACTGTAAATAGTGATTTAATGCGAAAATATGAACTTTTTTCGGTAATTTCCATACGGCTATTGACAAGTGTGTATATAAATGCTATAATGTGTATAACGTATATATACAATATGAGGTGAACTATGGATATAATTATCAGCAACTCATCGGGTGATCCTATCTATCAGCAGATATCTTCTCAGATAAAGGGTCTTATCCTTAACGGTACGCTGAAAGCAGGGGACGCTCTGCCTTCTATGCGTACTCTCGCACAGCAGCTCCGCATAAGCGTTATAACTACAAAACGCGCTTATGAGGATCTGGAGCGCGACGGATTCATCGAGTCGTATACAGGCAAGGGCAGCTTCGTCAAGGGGCAGAATACAGAGCTCCTGCGTGAGGAGTACCTCCGCCAGACCGAAGCTCTGCTTTCGCAGGTCTGCGAAAAGGCGAGACAGTGCGAGCTGAGCCTTGATGAACTAAAAGAAATGCTCGAACTTATTTATGGAGGGGCAGAAAATGAATGATTATGAAAATGCTATTGAAATTAACGGTCTGACCAAGAAATATGACGGTTTTACCCTCGATAATGTCAGCTTCAACGTGCCAAATGGCAGTATCATGGGCTTTATCGGTCAGAATGGTGCAGGCAAGACTACTACCATCAACGCAATACTAAATATAGTAAAGAAAGATTCGGGAGAAATAAAACTTCTCGGACTTGACAGCGAAAAGGACGAGTTTGAAGCTAAGAAGAATATGGCGGCTGTATTTGACGAGCTGCCTTTCGACGACAGACTGAACGCAGAAGCTATAAATAAGATACTCCGTGAGATCTACGAGGAGTGGAGCGCAGATACGTTTTTCGGCTATCTTGACCGCTTTGCGCTGCCGAGAAAGAAGAAGTTCGGCAAGTTCTCAAAGGGCATGAAGATGAAGCTGCAAATAGCCTCGGCGCTGTCACATAACGCAAAGCTTCTCATTATGGACGAGGCTACAACGGGACTTGACCCTGTTGTCAGAAACGAGATACTGGATATATTCCTTGAGTATTTGCAGAACGAGGAGCACTCCATACTCATGTCGTCCCATATCACTTCCGACCTTGACAAGATAGCCGACAGCGTTACCTTTATTGATAAGGGAAAGCTGCTCATAACGGGCTACAAGGACGATATCCTTGAAAGCCACGGCATACTCAAATGCACAAAGGACGAATACAAGGATATAGCTCCCGAGGATATCGTAAGCGCTCGCCTTAACGACTTCGGTGCAGAGGTAATGGTGTCAGACAAGGCTTCTTGCAGCAGGAAATATTCGGGCGCGGTCATAGACAATGCAACTCTTGAAGATATCATGCTTTACTATGTCAACCGCGAAAAAAAGGAGTGGAGATGAATGAAAGGACTTATCTATCGTGAATTTTATCTCAGCCGCAAGTCTGTGGGCATAATGTTTTTTGCGTATTTCGTGTTTGTTCTGTCGCTTTCTCTTGTCATGATAAGTACATATGCAGGAAATCTCGCCGAAGATCCCGAGGCTGATGAAATGTGCTCATATTTGTATTCGCAGATGTACATTTATGCAGGATTTATGGCTATAATCGGTACTGCATACGGTCATAACGACATCATAGAAAAGGACTATAAATCTCACTGGCAGCTCTATTCGTACACCCTGCCCGTGGACGAAAAGACAATAATAAAGTCAAAGTTCTATTATCGCGGCTGTCTGTTGACACTTGGTTTTGTACTTGCTGTTCTTGCCGAATTCATATTTACTATAGCTGCAAGGGAAGAGCTCAGCATGAGCCATTTCAAGAACCTTATAATAATGCTTTTCGGTTATGGTATCGTTTGTGTTTCAGATATACCGATAATGCTAAGATTCAAAACGCAGGCAAAAGCTGCTGCTGTTGTAACAGGTATGTGTATGCCTGTTTTGGCGGCTTTCATGTATGGCGGTTACAAATTCATCAAGTTCTGCTATGCCGAGGGAAAGAGACTTTATCCCGATATGGATACCGATGTGTCAGTGGAAAAAGTGGCTGTGTCCTATATTACGCCGTACCGTGATGCTGCTGTGTGGATATTGCCTGTTGTGGCAGTTGGTGCAGTAGTCCTGTTCTATTTCTGGGCTGTAAAAGAGTTGAAAAGGAGGCGTTACTGATGACGGGATTTCTATATAAAGAGATAAAACTCAACTGGAAAAGGCTGTTGATATTTTTTCCTGCTATGATGCTTTACCCTGTTGTGATAGCTGTGCTTTTCATTACGGATTCTGAGGAGATCATGCAAGATCCTAAATATAATTTGGATTATATGTTGTTTGGCATGGGGGCGTTTATTGCGTTTATTCCCGGAGGGGGATTCGAGGATTCGCTCTTCAAGGACGGAGAAAACAAGAAGTGGGCGTATTTTGTCACATCGACACCTTCGGGTATAAAGGGACATATTGGCGCAAAGTACCTGTTAACACTTATATTTTCGATGCTCACTGTAACAATGCTTGTGCTGTGCAACGGTCTGGCAAGAGAGGGAGGGACGGAAGTAAGGGACGCTTCTGTCGTATACATAGCGTTATTCTATGTACAGCTGCTCATGCGCGCGGTAGAGTTCCCGCTTATAGCTCGTTTCGGCGGAAAAACAGGCAAGATCTTGAAAATCGCTCTGATCGGAGTAATTACATTCATTGTGTTTGTCTATGCACTTTTCGGCGATACCTCCGCATTTTCTGATATGCCGAATTTCTGGGAGACTCTGTTCAAAACGTTGGCAGATCAGGAAAAAATGAAAAGGATAATGATGTGGTTCAGCATTGCGGCTGTTTCTATTATTCCTTTATATTATGGTTCGTACAGACTTGCAGTAAAGTGGTATCTGAAAGGAGTTGAGACCTATGAAAAATAAAAAGAAAACTCTGCTCCGTATAGTATTGTATCTTGTGCTGGCGTATGTGCCAGTGTATATCCTCGGCATCGTTTTCTCGGATAAAAAGGGCGGACTTACAAGCGTTTTTGCAGGAAATACTCTCATGCTCTACCCTGCCATAGCAGTTTTTATCACGAGGATAGTGACCAAAGAGGGCTTCCGCGATGCTTTTTTAGGCTTCGGAAAGAGAAACAGCGGAAAGTATTACGCAGCAGCTGCCATATATCCTATTGCCGCTGCGCTTCTTAGCGGACTCCTTCTCCATATATTTATAATGAAGAACGGAAGCGTTTCCGACAGTATGTTCATGAGCGACGGTGTGACGACGTTTTCAAACATTCTGATAACGTATGCAGGTGGCTTTGCCCTTGCTGTTCACGGCTTCGGCGAGGAGTTCGGCTGGAGAGCCTACCTCACGCCTAAGCTTGAGGAGCTCATGCCCGTACCTGCGGCGATAGTCGTTACAGGCGTTATATGGGCACTCTGGCACGGACCGCTGCTCGCTTACGGCTACGACTTCGGCAGGGACTACGACTTCTTCCCATATGGCGGCTTTATCGCTATGATAGTAATGTGCATAGCGTGGTCGGCAGTCCTCACATGGCTCACGAAGAGGACGAACTCCGTCTATCCTGCGGCGCTGTGTCATATGCTCATCGACGTGGTAATGATGAGCGTATTTACTATGTTTGCTTATAAGGCAGACGGCACTCCCTTTGAGTACAGAGTGTCTGACTTCTGGGTGCTCATACTTGCAGGCTTCCCGATCATAATACTGAGCGGAGCTGTCAGCATGATATTCTTATGTAAAAAATCAAAGGCGGCTGAATAACCGGTGGCTGATGAGGGCAGAAATTTTCTGCCCTTCAGCTTGTCGAAAAAGTTGATTTCAACTAATAACGGGATTCCAAAGGGACTGTGTTCCTTTGGCAGAGTCCAGAGGCAGCGCCTTTGGTAGGGT
>CACZEJ010000061.1 GCA_902780115.1 Ruminococcus flavefaciens
ATATACGCGAAAAGCTGAGATTGCAGAGGGCTGAGCTCTCAGAGAAGCTCTCACAGCTGAAAATAAAGGCTATGGAGCTTGCGAAGGACGTTCAGGCACAGGAACTGGAGATATCACGTATCGACAGAAGGGCTGAGGAGCTGAAATACGGTGCTCATCAGTTTGAGGAGGAGGTCTTCCGTCAGAAGGAGATGATCTCCGCAAAGGAGAACGAGATATCGGAGCTGAAGGAAAAGCTCGCAGGCTTCAAGGACAATACGGCTTCCTACAATGAGCAGATCGAGCGCTGTCATGCTACACACAATGAGCAGAACAGACTTGTCAATGAGATGCAGCACGGTCTGAAAGCGATAAACGAATCCAAGGAAAGGTTATCGGCTGAGATAACAAGGCTCGAAGAACGCAGGGAAACGGTATGCCGCGATACTGACAATATCATCAGACAGCTCATGGAGGTCTATGAGCTCACACGCTCCGAGGCTGTACAGATAGCCGAAAAGATAGATGATATGAACGCTGCACAGGCACAGCTCACATCTGTAAAGAACAAGATACGTGCTCTCGGAAGCGTAAATGTGGACGCTATCGAGGAGTACAAGGAGGTCTCCGAGCGTTACCGCTTCATGTCCGGGCAGATAGCTGATATACAGAAATCGAAGACAGAGCTTGAAAAGATAATCACTGACCTCACAGAGGAGATGTGCAGGATATTCTCGGAAAGCTTTGCAGTCATAAATTCCAACTTCAAGAGCATATTTGTGGAGCTGTTCGGCGGCGGAAAAGCCGAGCTTATACTGACAGACCCCGAAAATGTACTTGAATCGGGCATAGAGATAAGTGTTGCGCCTCCCGGAAAGGTCATCAAGAACCTTATCTCGCTCTCGGGAGGAGAGCAGTCATTCGTAGCTATCGCAATATACTTTGCGATACTCAAACTCAGACCTGCGCCGTTCTGTATCCTTGATGAGATAGACGCAGCTCTCGACGAAGTAAACGTAAGAAAGTACGCACAGTACCTGAAAAACTTCACCGATACCACACAGTTCGTGCTCGTCACCCACAGGCGAAGCGCCATGGAAGAAGCAAATGTGCTTTACGGTGTGACCATGCAGGAGGACGGTATTTCCAAGCTCCTCAAAATGGAGCAGGTGGACTTTCAGGAAGACGTTGCGGACATCAAATAAAAAATTTGTCACACTTTGGCACATTCAAACGATTAGATTATTAGACAAGGTTTGGAGGATATAATGGGAATATTTTCAAAGATTGCCAGCGGTCTGAAAAAGACCAAGGATTTCCTGTTCGGCGGTATCATGCGAGTTCTCAACTCGTTTACCGTTATAGATGACGAGCTCTTTGACGAGCTTGAAGAGCAGATGATAATGAGCGATATCGGTGTCGAGACCTCTGAGGAGATATGCGAAAGGCTCCGCAAGAAGATCAAGGAGCGCGGCATCACCGATCCTAAGGAGATAATGGGACTTATCCATGAAGTTATTGCCGAGATAATGGGCGATGATACAGGTCTTGACCTGTCCGTATCACCTGCGGTAATAATGGTCATTGGCGTAAACGGTGCAGGCAAGACCACAACTATCGGCAAGCTTTGTCATCAGTTCAAGCAGGAGGGCAAGAAAGTCCTTGTTGCCGCTGCCGATACCTTCCGTGCAGCTGCTATAGATCAGCTTGAGGTATGGACTCAGAGAGCAGGAGTAGATATCGTAAAACACGCTGAGGGCTCCGACCCGGGTGCGGTAGTTTACGATGCTCTCGAAGCCGCAAAGGCAAGAGGCTGCGATGTGGTAGTTATTGACACCGCAGGAAGACTTCACAACAAGAAGAACCTCATGGAGGAGCTTAAAAAGATAAATCGTATCATCGACAACAAAGCGGGAGAATGTTCACGCGAGGTGCTTCTCGTCCTTGATGCAACAACAGGACAGAATGCGGTAAATCAGGCAAAGCTTTTCAGCGAAACTGCTCCTATTACAGGTATCGTCCTCACAAAGCTTGACGGTACAGCAAAGGGCGGTATCGTTATCTCTATAAAGAATGAGCTGGGTATCCCCGTAAAGCTCATAGGCGTAGGCGAGAAAATCGACGATCTCCAGCCGTTTGACAGCAATATGTTTGTTGATGCGCTCTTCACCAACTCAGAGCAGACAGAAGAAGCTGACGATGAGGAAGAGCAGACAGAAACTGATGAGGCTGCATACGAAGATGAGAATGAGGAGTATGCAGAAGAAACAGAAGAAGCTGCCTTTGATGATGAAGCTGCTTATGACGAAGAAGAATCATCTGAGGAAGCTCCCGAAGAAAACGAGCCTGAGACAGAGCCTGAGCCTTATACTCCATATATCAATGAGTATACAGAAGCTGAACAGGCTGAGGATACAGCTTATGAAGCTGAGGAAAGCGATATGACAGAGGAGATTTCCGACGAGGAAGAAGCTTCTGAGGAGACTGAGGGAGAAGAGACAGCAGAGGAAGAGACCGAAGCTGAACCTGAGGAAGCTCCCGAGCCTGAAAAGAAGAAAAAGAAGGGCTTCTTCAGCAGACTTTTCGGCAGAAAGGACGACGAAGATGATAACTAAGCTCGTTATGGCGACAAACAACGCCAACAAGCTACGCGAGGCGCGGGAGATACTCGCTCCCCTCGGTATAGAGGTATTGTCGCAGCGTGAAGCGGGAGCTAACTGCGACCCCGAGGAAAACGGAAAAACTTTTGCAGAGAATGCTCTTATAAAGGCAAGAGCGGTATACGAAGCTGTAAAGCTGCCCACTATCGCCGATGACAGCGGTCTCTGCGTAGACGCTATGGACGGCAGACCCGGTGTATACTCGGCAAGATATGCTCCCGAAGGACAGCACTGTGCGAAGCTCCTTGAGGAGATGAAAGACGTTCCAGAGGGTAAGCGCGGAGCTGCTTTCAGATGTACTATTGCATACATCGACGAAAACGGTCATGATACCATGTCAGGGGACTGCAAGGGCAGCATAGGCTATGAGCAGCGCGGTACCAACGGTTTCGGCTACGATCCCGTGTTCATGGTCGGCGACAGAACTATGGCAGAGCTTACCGCAGAGGAAAAGAACGCTATAAGCCACAGAGGTGCGGCTCTGAGAGAGCTGTACAAGTATCTGAAAGAAAGATTTGGTGAATAATATGCTTACAAGCAAGCAGAGAGCATACCTTCGCGGTATAGCTTCAACATATGAGACCATATATCAGGTCGGCAAGGGCGGCATTACCGAGGCTATGTGCAAGGACATCGAGGCTGCTCTCAAGAAAAGAGAGCTGATAAAGCTGAGAGTTCTTGACAATTCGGGCTGGACAGCAAGAGAAGCCGCAGATGCTATCGCAGAGCAGACCGGCGCTGACGTTGTACAGGTCATCGGCAGCAAGTTCGTGCTGTTCAAGCGCAACGAGAAAGACCCTGTAATAGAGAATATCCCAAAGGCTAAGTGAGTGTATGAAGGTACTGATAATAAGCGGTACGAACCACAAGGGCTCGACGTATAATATCGGACGTATCGTGGCTGAGAAGATAACATCGGCTGAGAATATCAGCGAGGTGTTCCTGCCAAGGGATTTTGACGAGTTCTGCTGCGGCTGCACGAACTGCTTCACGAAGTCGGCTGAGAAATGTCCACATTACGCAAAGCTGAACCCGATAACCGAACTTATGGACGCGGCAGATGTTATTATCCTCACATCACCTGTTTATGTTTATCACTGTACAGGTCAGATGAAAGCTCTCCTTGACCACTACGGCTGGCGCTGGATGGCGCACCGTCCCGACGAGAGAATGTTCAGTAAGCAGGCAGTAGTCGTTTCAACTGCTGCGGGAGCAGGTGTCAAGTCAACCATGAAGGATATGGCGGACAGCTGTTTCTTCTGGGGGATACCTCAGACCTACAGGCTGGGCATGGCTGTAAGAGCAGTTGACTGGAACAGCGTTGCACCTAAGATGAAGGACAGCATCAACGCCAAAGCAGAGGGTATCGCAAAAAAGATACTGAAAAGGCAGGGGAAAGTTCCTGTCGGCATAAAGACAAGGGCTTTCTTCAAGATTATGAGCCTTTTGCAGCGCAACGGCTGGAACAAGGCGGACGTTGACTACTGGAAGGAAAAGGGCTGGACAGGCAGCAAACGTCCTTGGAAATAAACATATAATGTCAGGAGGTGCAGAATGAAGATAGGAATATACGGCGGAAGCTTCAACCCTGTCCATAACGGACACATACATCTTGCAGAGACTGCTGTGAATGAGTTGGGGCTCGACAGGCTGTATCTGGTGCCGTCAAAGAAGTCACCGCACCGTTCGATGGCTGAGTATGCTCCCGATGAGGACAGGCTGGAAATGCTGCGCCTTGCCTGCAAGACAAAAGAAAAGCTTTTTGTCAGCGACTACGAGATTAAAACCGACCGCGTGAGCTATACGATATATACGGTCGAGCATTTTCGTGAAGTATTTCCCGATGACGAGCTTTTTCTGCTGGTGGGCAGCGATATGCTTCTCAGCTTTGAAACTTGGCATCGCTTTGAGGATATCCTTGCTAATGCAGCGCTTTGTGCTGTCTCACGTAAAAACGGAGATATGCCTGAGCTGCTGAAAAAAGCTGATGAACTCAGAAAATTCGGTAGGATAATGATTTCCGAAGCTCCTCCGACAGAGGTTTCGAGCACGGATATCAGAAAAAAAATTGCAAAAAATGAGGATTTCGCTTGCTATCTTGACGAAAATGTAGTACAATATATAAGATTGAGGGGATTATATTCTTCAAGAGGTGAAAAAGAATTGCAGTATAACCCTGATGATAAAAAGAAATATCTAAAAGCACATCTGTCCGCAAAACGATTCACACATTCGGTGAACGTGGCAGATGAGTGCAGAAAGCTTGCAATAAAATACGGAGAAGACCCTGAAAAGGCATATTTTGCAGGACTGCTCCACGATATATGCAAGGAAATGCCCGAAAATGAGCAGAAAGCACTCGTAATGGACAGCGGCTATGCAGTTTGCCGTGAAGAGCTGGAGACACGTTCGTTGCTGCATGGTATAGCAGGTGCTTACTTCGTAAAGAAAGAATTCGGAGTAGAGGATATTGATATCCTCAATTCCATTAGGTTCCATACAGTGGGCAGAGCCGGAATGTCCAGACTTGAGGAAATAGTCTACATGGGCGACCTTGTTTCTGCCGAAAGAGATTATAAAGACGTAGACAAAATGCGCAAGCTGGCGTATACCGACATAAACGCGGCAATGCTCGAGGCATTTGCTTTTTCCATGAAAGCAGTGATAAAAAAAGGCGGAGTGATACCGATATGCACCGTCGAAGGATACAATTTTTACACACGGCTTATGAAAAAATGATGGGAATTTGAAAAGAGGACTTAAATGAACCGAGAAGAACTTAATGAGGAGTATAAAAACAGGAATAACGCTTCAAGGCAGTCAAAACCGCTGAGAAAGCTCAAAAGGATAGATCAGAATACAAATTCGGAGCATGAATACCGCGGACTTCACGAAGCTCCGTCGATAGATATACGTATTGACGGCGAACCTCCCAGAAGACCGTCGCCTGCTTCTGAACAGCATTATCACGGACTTCACGAGAAAAGACGTGAGGATATTGTCGAGTCGGCAGGCTATGATGACGATTATCATTTCAGCTCAAATGTCAGAAAAAAGAGCCCGAAGGATACTGTCATAAAGATAACCGCAATACTTCTGAGTATCGCATCTATAATCGCACTGTTCCTCAATATGCCGATACTCTGGTATAAAAAGAGCGGACAGCCCGATCAGAAGGTGTCTATACTGAAGTACCTGAAGCTCTGGCAGCCTCTCGTCGAGATCGAAGGCGAGATCGAGAAGCCTTCGGTAGACTTGAACATCGACACGGAAGTCGTTAATGATGACTTTACCGACGGACTTGACCTTCCGCAGACGGTCGAGGGTCAGTATACCGTGCTTTTCCTCGGATTTGACGAGGATCAGGAGCTTACTGACGTTATATGGATCTGCCAGTTCGATATCGCAGGAGCTAAGCTCCACATATTGCAGGTACCCCGTGACTGTGCAGTTCCGAACTATACCAGCAACCCGACAACAAAGATAAACAGCGTATATTTCGACGGATACGATCAGGAGTCAAGCAAGATACAGCGTGTTGTAAACTGTATTTACGACAACTTCCGTATCCCGATAGATGCATATATCACAACAGCCTGCTTCGATATCGTTGATATCGTAAATCTTGTAGGCGGTATCCCGATGAATATCGACAACGAGATCATATATGAGGCTGACAAGATAATCCCTGCGGGCAAAAATGTTGTACTCTCGGGTGAACAGGCAGAATGGTTCGTTCGTTTCCGTCACGACTGGTTACAGGGCGATATCGGACGAGTTCAGAACCAGCGCCGTTTCATGGCTGCTGCTATGCAGAAGATCCTCAATATCGTAAAAGACGAGGGAAAGCTCAAGCTTTACAGCTATCTCAATACTATCTACAATAACAAATGGATCGCTACGGATATGAGCGTTGACGACCTGAGCAAGCTTGCTGACTTCGGTTCAACTCTCCAGATGGAGAACGTAAGCGTAAACATGGTTCCCGGTGAGGACGCGATGTATTACGCTGCTGATGGTGTGGAGTACAGTATCTATTCTATCCACAAGCAGGCAACAATTGATATGCTCAATGAGTCATTCAGACCGTATCAGAATCCTCTGCTGCTCTCAGACAGCAATATTATGGAATATGTAAGTGAATACGATTACGCATACAATCTCTACGACGATACAGGCGCAACATTCAAGGAACTGGAAACAGCTACCGAACCGCCGCGAGCGTCGGATTATGAGTGATGAAAGAAAGGTGGAACAGATGACCGAACAGGAAAAACTCGAACTAATCATCAAGACACTCGACAGCAAAAGAGGTGAGGACATTCAGGCGATAAAGATCGCTGACCTTACAATACTTGCCGATTACTTTGTCATCGTGAACGGTACAAGCAACACTCACGCAAGAACACTTGCAGACGAAGTTGAATTTGTTCTGTCGCAGAAGGGCATCGAGCCTCTCCGCCGTGAGGCAGATACGGGAAATACCTGGATTATCCTCGATTACGGCGACATCATCGTTCATGTATTCTATAAGGATACAAGAAACTTCTACAAGCTGGAAGGATTATGGGCTGACGGTGAGCAGATGGACATCAGCAGCCTAATCACCAAGGAGTAATAAATGCGTACCAATAATGAAAAAGGGCGTATGCTTTGCATCATAATGGGAGCTTACCTTGTTGTGAAGGCAGTTGTCAATATGATAATAGGCGGAGGTCTGAGCATATCCGACCTTATCATCGCTCTTGCACTTGCCTGTGCAATGTTCACGGGAATAAAATATGTAAATTATATCGCTGCGGCAGTCCTTGTGACGATCGCTGTGATACATCTTCCTGCAAATATATCCAATATCAGCTCAAACTGGATATACCTCACAGAGGGTATCCTGGATATCGGCTGTGCGGCGGTACTCTGTTTGCAGGCAGACGTAAAGGAACACTTTACAAATACTTTAAACATTAATTGATAAAGGAATGATATTATAATGAGCAGATATGATTTCACATCTGTTGAAGCCAAATGGCAGAAATATTGGGAAGAGCACGAGACCTTCAAGACAGATGTCTGGGATTTCAGTAAGCCTAAGTTCTATGCACTGGATATGTTCCCGTATCCTTCGGGAGTAGGTCTTCACGCAGGTCACCCCGAGGGCTATACAGCTACCGACATCGTTTCACGTATGAAGCGTATGCAGGGCTACAATGTACTTCACCCGATGGGTTACGACTCCTTCGGACTTCCTGCCGAGCAGTATGCCGTAAATACAGGAAATCACCCAAATGGCTTTACTCAGGAAAATATCAAGACCTTTTCAAAGCAGCTCAGAGAGCTGGGATTTGATTATGACTGGTCAAAGATGATAGCTACTTCAGACCCTGAGTTCTACAAGTGGACACAGTGGATCTTCAAGCAGCTCTATCTTGACGGATATGCAAAGTATATAGATATGCCTGTAAACTGGTGTGAGGAGCTGGGAACAGTTCTCTCCAACGATGAAGTTATCGACGGCAAGTCGGAGCGCGGCGGCTTCCCTGTAGTTCGCAAGAACATGAAGCAGTGGGTCATCGACCAGCCTGCATTTGCAGAGAAGCTCCTCGAAGGACTTGACGAGATCGACTGGCCTGAGTCAACAAAGGCTATGCAGCGCAACTGGATAGGCAAGTCAACAGGTGTCGAGGTTGAATTCGATATAGTCGGCGGCGGAAAGTTCTCCATATTCACGACTTGTATCGAGACTATCTACGGTATCACTTTCATGGTACTTGCTCCCGACGGAGCTATCACAGAGAGCCTTCTTGACCGTGTACAGAACAGGGAAGAGGTCGAGGCTTACAACGCGAGTTCCACCCTGGCCATCAAAGTGACGGAGATGGACAAGGTCGGCGCACTGATCGACGCGGCCATCGGCGATTTCGTACTCGCAAGCTACGGTACAGGTGCAGTTATGGCAGTTCCGAGCCACGATCAGCGTGACTTTGAGTACGCTGTTGCTCATAATATCGACATGATACAGGTAATCGACGGCAAGGACGGTCATATCGACGTTTCAGAGGCTGCAATGGAGAAGGGCGAGTACCTCGGCAAGGGCTACAAGCTTATAAATTCCGAGGAGTTCACAGGTCTTACTGTTGAGGAAGCAAAGGAAGCTATCACTCAGAAGCTCGAAGGCATGGGCAGAGCTAAGCGCACTGTAAATTATCACTTCCGTGAGTGGATATTTGCCCGTCAGCGTTACTGGGGCGAGCCTGTTCCTGTTGTTCACGGTGAGGACGGAGAGATACACGTTCTTGACGATTCAGAGCTCCCACTCGTTCTTCCTGAGCTTGATGACTACAAGGGAAAGAACGGAAAGGCTCCGCTCGAAAATGCAACTGAGTGGAAAAAGTACGACAATAACGGTATAAAGGGAACCCGAGAGACTTCCACAATGCCGGGAAGTGCAGGTTCCAGCTGGTACTACTTCAGATATATCGACCCACACAACGATAAGGAATTCGCTGATCAGGAGCTCCTCAAGCACTGGATGCCTGTAGACCTCTACATCGGCGGTCCTGAACACGCTGTAGGACACCTTATGTATTCACGTATCTGGAACAGATACCTCTACGACAAGGGTCTTGCTCCTACAAAGGAACCGTTCAAGAAGCTGGTTCATCAGGGTATGATCCTCGGTGAGAACGGCATCAAGATGGGCAAGCGTTTCCCTGAGTTCGTTGTAAATCCATCCGATATCGTAAGAGACTACGGCGCAGACACGCTCCGTCTTTACGAGATGTTCATGGGACCTCTCGAGGTAAGCAAGCCATGGAGCAAGAGCGGTGTTGAAGGTGCTAAGAGATTCGTTCAGAGAGTATGGAACTTCTTCACAGAAGCTGAAAACCTCACAGACAACAACGACGGCGCACTCACAAAGGTATACCACCAGACAGTCAAGAAGGTCACAGACGACTTCGAGAAGCTTGCTTTCAATACAGCTATCAGCCAGATGATGATATTCGTAAACGCAGTATACAAGAACGGCAAGTGCCCGAGAGAGTATGCTGAAGGCCTCATAAAGATGCTGTCGTGTATCACTCCTCATATGGGCGAGGAGATATGGAGCATCATGGGGCATGATGATACTATCGCTTATGAGAGCTGGCCTGTATACGATGAGGAACTCTGCAAGGAGGATACTATCGAGATAGTTGTTCAGGTCAACGGAAAGCTCAAGGCTAAACTGAATATTGAAGTTGATGCTGACAAGGATTCTGTAATGGAAATGGCAATGTCTGACGATAAGGTCAAGGAGTCCATTGACGGAAAAACAATAGTCAAGCAGATATATGTACCAAATAAACTTGTTAATATTGTTGCAAAATAACGAATTTTTTGAACGCTAAAAAAATGCTTGACAAGCGTTAACAGTTGTGGTAAAATATTAATATATTCTTTATAATATTTAATGTATATCTGCTATGTATTGGGGTATATGCTGACTAACACCTTTAGGGTGGTTAGGATAGATTCGCGGAGCTTGCTCTGCGTAACCTCTGAACAAGGGAGGGAAATTTAGTGGCAGAAGTTCGTGTTGGCAAAAACGAGTCTTTAGACACAGCTCTTAAGAGATTTAAGAGATCATGTGCAAAGGACGGCGTAATTGCTGAAGTTCGTAAGAGAGAGCACTACGAAAAGCCTTCAGTTAAGCGTAAGAAGAAGTCTGAGGCAGCTCGTAAGCGTAAGTATTGATCTTGCGAAAATGATTAATGTTGATAAAAGCGGGCTGCGGCTCGCTTTTTCATTTGTTGAACGGAGTTGACAAATATCTTGGGTTTGATACATAAGATCACAAAAACCGATGTTGACCATGCGTTCAGGAAGACAGTGGATATCACGCCCGAATTCCTGAAAAAACATGGTATTAAAGGACTTATCCTTGATGTTGACAATACACTGACAACTCATGACAATCCTGCGCCTGCTGACGGTATTGCCGAATGGCTCGGCAATATGAAGGCAAACGGCATAAAGCTTATCATAGTTTCCAATAATCATGCCGACCGCGTAAAAAAGTTTGCAGATCCGCTCGGACTCGATTTCGTAAGTGACAGCGGTAAGCCGCTGAAAAGGGGATATATTGCAGCAATGCAGAAAATGGGGCTTTCTCCCAAAGAGACCGCCGCAGTGGGCGACCAGCTCTTTACAGATGTATGGGGAGCCAATATCGCAAAGATAATGATGCTTTATGTTCAGCCGATAGAGCTCGAACCAAAGAGCAAACGCTTCATACGCTTCAAGAGAGTTCTCGAAAAGCCCTTTCTCCCAAAGAAATTTGTTGACGTTACAAAGGAGTAATTATGATTAAGAAAATACTTGTTATACATGGTCCTAACCTTAATCTTCTCGGCGAGCGCGAGCCGGGAGTTTACGGTAATTCAAGCATTGACACGCTTAACAGCAATATAATCGACCGCGCTAAGGAACAGGGCTTGGAATGTGAGATCTTCCAGTCCAATCATGAGGGCGCGATCATTGATAAGCTCCACGCTGCAAGGAAAACTTTTGACGGCGTTATAATCAATGCAGGAGCTTATACACATTACAGCTATGCTATACGTGATGCCATAGCAGCAATAAAGATACCTGTTATCGAAGTGCATATCAGCAATGTTTTTGCGCGTGACGAGTTCCGCTCCAATTCCGTGATCGCTCCCGTATGCAAGGGCAGCATAAGCGGATTCGGCTTCGGAAGCTATTACCTTGCAGTTCAGGCTCTTGCAGAGCTTTGAGAGGTGCGCAATGACAAGATTTGAAAAACTTTTTGAAAAGTTTGACGCGGCTGACTGTGTGCTCATAACCTCGGATATCAACCGCAGGTACTTCACGGGTATGAAGTCGTCAGCGGGAGTTGTAGTCGCTTTTCCCGAAAAGGCGTATCTGCTCATTGATTTCCGCTATATCGAAAAGGCAAGAGCTACGGTAAAAGACGCAGAAGTTATCGAGATGAAAAAGCTCTATCCCCAGATAAACGAGCTTTTCAGCAGACACGGTGCAAAGACTGTTGCCATTGAGTCCGAGACGATGACCGTCAAGGAGCTCAATGCATATGAGCACTTTTTCAAGGACATAACATTTGTAACAAATGATGCCCTGAGCAATGCCATATCCGACCTGAGAATGGTCAAGGACGCAGAGGAGATAGAGTGTATCAGAAAGGCTCAGAGAATCGCTGAAAAGGCGCTTGACGAGCTTATGGGCTTTATAAAGGTTGGAGTTACAGAGCGCGAGATAGCTCTTGAACTCAACAGGCTCATGTTTGCATACGGTGCGGAGGATCTTTCCTTCGATACCATTGTCCTTTCGGGAGCAAATACATCTATGCCCCACGGAGTTCCGTCGGATAAGAAGGTGGAGAGCGGTGAATTTGTTCTCATGGACTTCGGCGCAGTTTATAACGGCTATCACAGCGATATGACAAGGACGGTATGTGTCGGTGAGCCGACAGACGAGATGCGTAAGGTGTACGATATAGTCCTTACAGCTCAGAACAGGGCTATAGAAGCTGCAAAGGCAGGAATACTCGGCTGTGACCTCGATAAGATATCGCGTGATATCATTGAGCAGAACGGCTACGGCAGCTGTTTCGGGCACTCTCTCGGTCATGGCGTTGGCATGGAGATACACGAAAAGCCCAACGCTTCACCGAATTATAAGCTTCCCCTCGGCGCAGGAGCTGTTGTAACGGTCGAGCCGGGAATATATATCGCAGGAAAATTCGGAGTCCGCATCGAAGATTTTGTCATTTTGACTGAAAACGGCTGCGAAAACTTGACAAAAACAGCAAAAAATCTCATATCTTTATAATAATTCGCATAAGGTATTGCAAAAAATACAAAAATGTGATAAAATAAAGTATCGTATAATTTGAAAATCACGGAGGTATATTAAATGATTTCAGCAGGAGATTTCAGAAACGGCGTTACCTTTGAACTTGACGGACAGGTTGTTCAGGTCATTGAATTCCAGCACGTTAAGCCTGGTAAGGGCGCTGCTTTTGTAAGAACTAAATACAAGAACGTAATCACAGGTTCAGTTGTTGAAACTTCATTCAACCCAACTGCAAAGTTCCCAACAGCATTTGTTGAGAGAAAGGATATGCAGTACAGCTACAACGACGGTGAGCTTTACTACTTCATGGACCTTGAGACATATGAGCAGGTTCCGATCAGCGCATCTACACTTGGCGACAACTTCAAGTTCGTTAAGGAAGAGATGATCTGTAAGATCCTTTCATACAAGGGCAACGTATTCGGCGTTGAGCCGCCTAACTTTGTAGAGCTCAAGGTTACACAGACTGACCCCGGTTTCAAGGGCGATACAGCTACAAACGCTACAAAGCCTGCTACACTTGAAACAGGTGCAGAGATCAAGGTTCCGCTCTTCATCGACGAAGGCGAGATCATTCAGGTTGATACAAGAACAGGCGAGTATATGTCAAGAGCATAAGCTTTTGCCGTTTTACAGTACATTATTTGAGAGGAGGAGCTTATTATGAAGCTTACCGAGAAAATGTCATATTTAAAGGGTCTTATTGACGGTCTTGAGATCGACACTTCCACTAAGGAGGGAAAGGCTCTTATCCAGATGTCCGATGTAATGTCTGAGCTTGTTCTTTACGTTGAAGACCTTCAGTCACAGATCGACGAGCTTACAGAGCTTTGCGATATTCTTGATGAAGATCTCGGTGCAGTTGAGGACGATTTTTATGAGGACTACGACTGCGACGAGTGCGACGGCGATTGCGATGAGTGCGACGAAGACGATGATGACGATTGGGACGACGATGACGACTTCGATTTTGATGAAGACGACGATGAGCTTTATGAGATCACTTGTCCAAGCTGCGGAGATACGATCCTTCTTGACGAGGGCATGATCGAGGAAGGTTCTATTAATTGTCCTAATTGTGATGAGCTTCTTGAATTCGATTACGATGACCTTACTATCGAGGATTTCGAGAATAAGGACGAAGCTCCCGAAAATAAATAATTGATAGAATAACATTCAGAAAGCTGCGAAAAGAGTGATTTTTTCGCAGCTTTTTTATTTTCTGAAAAAAATTTTTGAAATTCTGTAACGAAAGTTATGTAGCATAGTCTTATAGTTGAAGGCGGTGAGAATCATGGATCAGATCGAGGAGCTTTACAAAAACTATTTCCACGATGTATTCTTATATATACGGTCGCTGTCGGCTGACGAGCAGCTTGCCGAGGACATAACTCAGGAGACTTTTTTCAAGGCAATGAAGTCAGTGGACAGCTTCCGCGGAGACTGTGATATAAGGGTATGGCTGTGCCAGATAGCGAAGAATCTTCTGTTCACACACAGCAAAAAGAGCAAGCGGCTAACAAATGAAGAGATTCCCGAAACTGTTCCCGACGCTTCCGCTCCTATCGAGGATATGATAGCAGACACTCAGCAGTCAATGGAGATACACAAAGTACTCCACACTCTGACGGAGCCGTATAAGGAGGTATTCACACTTAGAGTGTTCGGCGAGTTGAGTTTCCGACAGATAGGCGACATATTCGGCAAGACCGAGAGCTGGGCGCGAGTGACCTTTCACCGTGCAAAGCTGAAAATAATAGACGAACTGGAGGTACAGAAATGAGCAAAAAATGTGATGTGATAAAAGACCTGCTGCCGCTGTATGCCGATGAAGTTTGCAGCGACGAGAGCAGGAGAGAAGTCGAGGAGCATATCAGGGCGTGCCCTGAATGTAAGGCAGAGCTTGAAAAGCTTCGCTGGAACGTTGCTGTAAGCCCGCAGAAGGACGCAGATGTACTTAAACGTATAAAGAGAAGGCTTCGCATTGAGAAGCTTGTAGTGTGTCTTATAGCGCTTGTGACGGTGCTTGTAATAGCGGCAGGCAGCGTAATGCTGCTGACGGATAAGCTTGTAAGCGTTGATTATGAGGAGATCGTACATCATGATCCGATCTCTGTAGAGGTCGATGACAACGGAGATGCATGGCTCTTGTTTGATCCGGCAGATGCTGATATAATATCCACAGGTGTAGCTGATGAAAACGCCAATGTTTTCGGCGAAGATGATTTTGACAAGGAGAAAAAGAGCAGTTATCTTGTATTTTTTATGAAGCGAAAGATAACGGACTTCGGACACGTAAACTACTGCAACAACAAAAAGGCGAGGTATCTGCTTTTCAATTCAGAGGAGCACCCCGAATTCAAGAATGTATTCTACTGGGACGTAAACGATAAAGAAAAACACATTATATGGGAGCGTGGATAAAATGACTGAGAGAAAATTCAATATACCACTTATAATCATATCTATATTAGCACTTGCACTGGGATTATTCGGCTTTTCAGCTGAGAGCATACTGCTTGGAGTAATTACAATAATATTTTCGGTTAAGATGCGCGAGAAATACCTTATCAAGATACCGATAGCTATAAGCATCATAGCGATATTAGGTTCGGGACTTTTTCTCAGTTTCCTTATCTGGCAGGAAGTAAAGGGCATCGGCTCAACGAACTACTGGCTCATGCGCCTTATCTTCGGCAAGATGAGATAAAAATTATACTCGGAAGCAGAAATGTTTCCGAGTTTTTTGTTTGTATCTGTCTAAACAATTGCAAAAACTGTAAAAATATGATATAATATGTAAAAAGCTTGTGCAATACAGAAGTAAAAAAGGAGCAGATGTGATATGGGATTTAAAAAAGATGCAGCTGAAAAAAGTTTGGAAGTAGCTACTGATTTAGTTAAAGATAACGCAACTAACCTATTGGGCATGCTATTTCCTTATTCAGGACTAAAGAAAAAGGCTGTTGAAATGCGTATGGAACAAATCGAAAAGTCTAATTTACCAGAGGAAACGAAAATTGCTCTGCTTTTAAATATGAAAAAGGAGTTTAAACGACTCAAAAATCAAAAAGCTGTTGCGGAGATAGCATTTAACGAAGCCAAGGAAGGCACTGATTTCTCGGAAAAATCGGGCGTTAATGATGAATGGTTTGAGCGCTTTATGGATGCCGCAAAATTTGTTAGCTCCGAAGATATGCAGCTTATATGGGGAAAGATACTTGCCGGCGAGTTTGAGAAACCCGGTTCGACTCCGCCAAATATGATAAGAGTGCTTTCAGAAATGACACCTAAATTGGCTCAGGCATTCAGAGCTATTTGCAGTATGAACGTTACGTATTTTGGGATAAAAGAAAATGTAGTGAATTGTGAATGTGAAACGATTATCGCTCCATATAAATTTGATATTATTAGATTTGATGAATTATTTTCATCTATGATTTTTAATTTATCTATGTATTTTAATGAATTAGACAGCTTAGGTGTTATAAGGCTTGAGTCTATAGATATTACGTATATTTCGGAAAAATATAATATATGTCTAATGAATATTGAAAATAAATATGAAATGTGTGTGCTTGATAAGTCAGGAGGTCTCCCTGCTGGAAATGTTATGCTAACTGATGTAGGTAAAGCATTACGCAAAATAACGGAGCCTGTAAAAATAGAGGGCTATCGTGAAATGGTTAAAGAGTATATGATTAAAAAAGGCGTTGAATTTGAAGATATCAACGATTACATAATAGAAAAAGATGAAGGTGGCGTTTTAACTATAACAAAGAAAAACAAATAACCCATAACGAAAAAGTCGGACATTTAGTCCGACTTTTCTTTATACAGTAAGTTCAATCTGATTCCCTTCAATTGCCACGATACAGCTCTCATAGTAGCCGTCGCCCGTCGTGCGCGGACCGCTGAGAACTTCGTAACCGTCAGTCTTCAGCCGCGCGGTAAGCTCGTCCACTTTTTCCCTGCTGCCGAGACTGAACGCGACATGAATAAAGCCCGTCCGTGCAATGTCATTTGCGGAGCTTTCAAGCTGCGGACGGGTCATAATTTCGAGCCTTGCACCATCGTCAAAGGTCAGGAAGTACGAGCGGAAATCGGTAGTTTTATTATGGTAGCCGCTGTTTGAAGAAGCACCGAGGTACTTCACGAAGAAGTCTCTTGCGTCTTCGAGGTCGCGGACGTATAAAGCGATGTGTTCGATTTTCATAATCATTCATACTGGGCAAGGATACGAACAGCGACCTCAAGACGGGTCTGGCGGTTGTTCATTGCCTGTTTTTCAATATATTTATGGGCTTGCGGTTCGGTGAATTTAAGGTATTTCATGAGAGTAGTTTTAGCGCGGTTTATGGTTCGCATCTCCTCGATACGGCTCATGATATCAGAGCTTTCCTTCTTTACGCCTGCCATACGTACTCTTGAAGCGAGCAAAAGCCTTATAGTACGCTGTAGCTCCTCCCTTGAAACAGGTCTTGCAAGTACGTTTATACCGCTGTCGGAAACTCTGTCGGCGATATCATCGGAAATATCACCGCCGCATATAAGAATTATACCTGCGGAAGTAGTTTCGGCGATCATTTCCGCAAGCTCCTGACCAAATTCATCGGGCAGGGGAGTATTTATAATGACCACTTCGGGTTCGGTGTCATTTTTCACGAGCCTTCTTGCTTCGTTGCAGCTTGCTGCAACGGCGGTTATACCACAGCCCTCGATACGGAGGAGCTGCTCTGAAAGCTCAGAGATATCACTGTTTGCAGAGACTATGATCGCTCGTTCCATTGATTACCTCACACAAATTTGAAATATGATTCTTCCTCGAATTTATCCTTGTCGTCGGCTTTTGAATAGTCGGCGATCTGTTTGTCGAGCTGCTCGAACACATTATGCCGTATCTCCTCGGAGAGGGAAGCCTTTACGAAAACGCTTTCCTTTGCGATAGCGGCAGCTTCTTCAAGAGTAGATGGCAGCGGCTGAAGCACAGAGCTGTCAGAACCGCTGTGCATGGTGCTTTCAAAGAGGG
>CACZEJ010000062.1 GCA_902780115.1 Ruminococcus flavefaciens
GAGGCCTGACATTGAAGATCGGCATTATAGGCTACGGTAAAATGGGAAAGGATATCTTTTCTCTTTTCTTCGACAAGCTGCCTGACGCGCAGTTCGTGGTAATAGACCTTTTCGGCGCTCAGGAAAATACCGAAGCCGTCCTCAAAACTCTCGGAAAAAGTTTAAAACGCAAAAAGATCTCCGAGGAACAGTACGAATACAAAAAAGAGTCCTTCCTGTTCACAGACGATATGTCTGCACTCAGCGGCTGTGATGTCGTGATAGAGGCTATATTCGAGGATATGGCTGTAAAGAAGGAGACCTTCGCAAAAGCTGCACAGACAGTCTCTGAAAGCTGTCTGCTCCTTACAAATACTTCTTCGCTGGATATCGCCTCAGTATTTGAAGATATCCCCAACAAGGAGCGCTGCTTCGGTCTTCACTTCTTCTATCCCGTAAAGCTCACAGGTTTCGTGGAACTCAACGTGCTTCCCGAAACAGCCGAAAGCTGTCAGGATACCGCTGCTCAGCTCGTAAAAGCAGCAGGCAAGACTCCGATAGTTTTCACCGGCGATTACCACATCTATCTCAATCAGATACTCGCCTGCATGGTCTCTCACGCGATATATCTCTGTGAGAAGTTCGGCGCTACTGTGTCTGAGCTAAACAAAGCAGTATCAGGGTTATTTACCGTTGCTGCGCCATTCGATATCCTTGACAGTGTTGGTCTCGGACTTATGGCAGGCAGCCCTGAAAACTTCAGAATAAAACGAAATAAAGAACTACTCAGCTATGGTTTTGATAAAATGAACAACTGGCTGGAAAAAGGCTGTCCCAAAGAAACACTGACATTCCTCGATTTCATGGCAGAACATGAAAAGGAAAACGGCAATCCGTGCGAAAATGCCGAACTTTATATGGCGGCATTGATACTCAACGAGATCGTCAACTCATCTTGCGAATACAAGGGCGATAAGGCTGTATTTATCGAAGCTGTGCAGGATACCCTCGGACTTTCCGAATCCCCTGCTTATTACTACGGCAAATTCGGCGCTGACGCTGTTTTCGCAGCTCTTGACGAGCTCTTTGAAAATACGCATTTCTGCTCGTATAAGCATCTTGATAAAGATGCATGGGACAGTTCATTCGCTTAAAAACACCGATTATTAGGAGTATGAGGAAAATTTATGAAAAAGGTTGTTATAACAGGAGTCGGTGCAGTTACATCGCTCGGATATAATGTAGATGATTTCTGGAATGGACTTATTACAGGTAAATGCGGAATGAAACGCTATACCAGGATCCCCACCGAAGGTCACGATACCACTGTCGCTGCTCAGGTCGATGACGGCTTTGAAAAGGTTGCAGCACAGTACTGGAAAAAACGTCAGCTCAATGCTACCACCACAGCTACACGCATGGGACTTGCTTCTGCCTGCGAAGCTGTCGAGGACAGCGGACTGGATATATCGTCATACGATGTAAGCAGAGTCGGCGTAGTCTACGGTATCATCGACAATTCATTCGAGGACTACGAGGTCGAGAAGAAGCTCAATATCACACTGAAAAAAATGACAAATGAACTTCCCGCACTTGTCTCGATAAAATACGGCTTTAAGGGCCCCGCATTCAACCTGAGCACAGCCTGCGCATCATCAGCTTACGCTCTTGCGATAGGCAAGCAGTTCATCGAATCAGGTCTGTGCGATATGGTCGTTACAGGCGGTGTATCAAATACAGTTACTAATCTCGTTATCAGCGGCTTCAATCAGCTGCTGGCAATGTCGGTCAATCCCGACCCGAACACCGCAGCTCGTCCGTTCACAAAGAACCGCGACGGCTTCATCATGGGCGAAGGCGGCGGCTCTGTCGTTATCGAGTCAGAGGAAAGCGCAAAAGCAAGAGGCGCAAGGATCTACTGTGAGCTTGCAGGCTCATCAATGTACAGCGAAGCCTTCAATCTTACAGCTCCGCAGACAGACGGCATCGGTATGGCGAATACCATAAGAATGGCTCTCGAAAATGCAGGCATCGCACCTGACCTCGTTGACTATATCAACGCTCACGGAACTTCAACATCACTTAACGATCTGTACGAAACAATGGCTATAAAGGACGTGTTCGGCAAGAAGGCTTACGATATCCCTGTATCATCAATAAAGGCTGCCATAGGACATACCCTCGGTGCAAGCGGAGCTCTGAAGCACAGAAGCACAATGTAAATGTTGCTGTCTCAAATTCATTCGGCTTTGGCGGACACAATGCTACACTGGTATTCAAGAAATACGATAAATGATATATGATCCGCACTCGGCGGACATTGATGAACAGCTATATTGATTTGAATATAGCAGATTGAAAGGATAAAAAAGTTATGCCGATAGCACAGATGAAAACCAACTTCAAATTCAGCTCCACTACTACACGCACCAATTTTCTCAATGAAGCAGCAAGCGAATTAGCAGATATACTCAAGAAACCTCTGCCAGCAATAATGGTAATGCTCGACGATTGTGCAATGTATATGAACAATTCCGAGGACACCGTGTTCTTTGCGGAATTCCGCTACATACTCCCTCAGGAGTATGCAGACAATAAGTCGGATTTCCTGAAGGAACTTGCAGACAGAATGTTAAGTCTGATACAGAAGCATACTCATGTTGACCCATATCGCATATATATGCAGTTCACGGAAATGACCCGCGAAGGCGCTTGGCGATATACAGGCTGACATATAATGAAAGGAACATATAAATTATGAAATGGGCAATCAGAGACCTTTTAAACCCTGTCGTTACAAGATCAATGCTTTACGGCAGCGATCCGTTCGATATAGAGTTTATATTAAAGCAAGTTGACGCTATAGATTCCATGAGCGGCAAAAAGATACAGGAGGTATGGCTCGGTGAGTGGGGCAGAAAAATAGCTCACTACACAGAGCTCCGCGATAAGGCTGAAGCAACAGGCAGCAGGATATCAGCAAGAGCTTACGCTAAGATGATAACCGAGTGTCACTATGCTTGCTTTATGATAAATATCCAGGATCTCGAACACAAGACAATGATATACAACGGACTTGTAGAAAGCTACAAGCACTATATCTCCCTTTGCGATAACAAGATCGAATATATAGAGATCGACACGGAATTCGGCAAGCTCCCTGCTTATATCCACTATCCTGATGACGGAAGCAAGGAAAGCTATCCTGTGGCTATCACCTATTCAGGCATCGGAAGCTGCAAGGAAGAGCTTGAAATGCTGGCTGATCCTCTCAATCAGAGAGGCATCGCTGTTATCACTCCCGATATGCCGGGTGCAGGCGCAGCTATCATCTACAACAACGTAAAGTGCGGCGGTCCTCAGCTCGAAGCTGCTTTTGAAGCTATCTACAAGTTCATCGACAGCAGAAGCGAACTCGACAGCAGCCGCATCGCAAACTTCGGACTCTGCATGGGCGGCGGCTACGCCTTCCGCGCAACAGCAAAGAACCCGAACACAAAGTGCTGCGTAAGCCTCTTCCCGCTCTTTATGAACTACGCAGATCAGGGCTCTATCCCTGTATGGATGAAGAAGGGCAAGTGGAGCTCCTACCAGACTGCCGATAACTATATGGAAGGTATGAAGCTTATCGAGGAAGGCACTATCAGCTCAGATTTCCTCATGGTACACAGCGACGACGACAACTGGATGAGCCCCGAAGCTTCCGCAAAGCTTTACGAGAAGGCTACAGGCTACAAGGAAAAGCTCCAGGTAGTAGAAAAGCCTGCTTACGTTTCCGAGGAGTCTATCATGCACGCTATGCCTGTAGGTGAGCAGTATCACTGGGTAAAGCACTTAGCTGCTGACTTCATCGCTGCAAGACTTAACGGGGGAAATAAATAATGTCAGAAAAGTTCTTTGATTACTATGCCAAGTACGCTCAGGAAACACCTGACAAGGTCCTTCTGAGAATAGACGATAACGAGCTCACATACGCACAGTTCATGGAAAAGACAGCTGTACTGGGCTCGGCTCTGAAGAAGATCGGTATCGGCGAGGACGACAAGGTGGGCATCTGTATGCCGAACAGCATCGAGTGGTTCGTTGTGTACTGGTCAGCAGTAAGAATAGGCGCACAGCCGGTTCCTATGGATCCTCAGAGCGGCTCCCTGGAACTCTCAAAGCTTATCCCTGCTACAACATCAAAGGTAATGTTCATTACCGAAAAATACAGAAACAACAATATCATCGCAGCTATAAGCGCTCTCGTGCCTTCACAGATAACACTCGAAAGAGTAGTATGCTTTGCGGACAACAATCTTATCCCAAATGATGATTGTTATATCTCTGCTGAAAAGTTCATGGCAGAGTACGGCAGCAGCGACTGCGATATATACGAGCCTGAGTACCTCCATACACTGTCACTTGCCTGCACATCAGGAAGTACAGGTATACCAAAGCTGCTCTCAGTTCCTTCGGGCGGATTCCTCTCCACACAGAAGGATATGGGCGATTACCTCGAATTCAGAGCCGACGACGTAATGATGCTGGGCATGACCCTCTATCATCAGGGCGGCTTCGGAATGGGTCAGCAGATGGTGCTCAAGGGCGGTACAGTTATGTATCAGCCGCAGTTCAACCCCGTAACATTCCTTGAAACTATACAGAAGTACAAGGTAAGCATCATTCAGCTCACATCTACACTGGCAAAGGTGCTCCTTTCTACACCTGATTTCGATAAGTACGACCTTTCAAGCGTCCGTATAAGCTACTGGGCAGGAGAAGTTCTCCCCAAGGAGATCGCTGATATCTTCGTTGAGAAGCTGGGTATCCGTGTTGTAAACGTTATCGGCTCTTCCGAGACCTGCACAATGGTCGTATGGGATTCGGCTATCGACAACGGCACTGACCCAAGCGACTTCAAGAAGCTCAGCTTCACCGATGTCCGCGTTATCGACGAGAACAAGAACGACGTTGCAGAAGGCGAAACAGGTGAGCTCCTCGTATACACAGACGGTGTTATCACTGAATATTTCGGTAATCCTGAGCTCTCAGCAGAGAAGATACTCACTGACGAGCAGGGCAGACGCTGGTTCTGCACAGGTGACCTTGTAAACAAGCTGCCCGGCGGTATCGTTCGTTTCGCAGGCAGAAGCAAGCGTATCATCAAGCGCGGCGGAAACCTCGTTCACGCTGAGGAAGTCGAAGCTTGCCTCCTCACTCACCCGAAGATCGCTGCCGCAGCCGTTACCGACGAGCCGCACCCTGTTATCGGTCAGCAGATAGTTGCATATATCCAGCCAAAGGGCGAGGAAAAAGTGACCCGCGGCGAGCTTGCACGTTATTTCGACGGAAAGCTCTCAGCATACAAGGTGCCCGATAAGGTTGTCCTCGTTGAGGAGATACCAAAGGATATCGGCAAGATCCAGTTCAAATACCTGAGAAAAAAGGAGTATAAATAATAATGAATAACCTTAAATTTGAAGATTTTACACAGGTCATCTCAGACTATGTCGGCGTTGACGCTTCCGAGATAACAAGAGATACTGACGTATATGACGACCTTTTCCTCGATTCTCTCGGACTTTTCGGTCTCGGCTCTGAGATAACAGAAACCTTCAAGCTCAATGTACCGCTCTCACTGGTTGCATCTATCAGCAAGGTCGGCGAGATATTCGACCTCCTCAACGAAAAAGGCACACCTTTCGAGAAGTAATATGGTATTATTGTTCTTTTCACACGCAGGCGGCTCCGCAAAGAGCTACGTTTCCTTCAAACGCTTTCTGCCAAAGGAGCTCACTGTCGTGCCGATGGAGCTTTCAGGACGTTTCTCACGTATGACAGAACCGCTCATCGACAACGTTCCCGACTGCGTATCCGAGCTCATATCACAGCACAAGGATATCCTCAGCGGTGATTATGCGCTTTTCGGACACAGCATGGGTACAGTCCTCGTGACTGAATTCGTGCGTCAGGCAAAGGAAATGGGGCTCCCACAGCCCTGTCACGTATTCCTCTCGGGAAAAAATCCTCCCGACGAAGAAATGCACTGCTTTGAAACTATTCTCACCGCTTCCGACGAGGAAATTGTAGAGTACTTTACAAAGAATTCTTTGTCGATGGCATCACCTGTTCCGCAGGATAACGCTCTTGTGAAGATACTCAACAAGATACTCTGCACAGATGTGCGCATGGCTGAGCGCTATAAGGCAACTCCGCAGGACGTTACCTTCGACTGTGATGTAACCGTATTTTTCGGCGAATCCGATCCCCTGCTCCGTGATCTTGATATGAGCACATGGCAAAGATTCACAAGCGGCAAGTGCGAGGTGTACTCGTTCCCGGGTGACCATTTCTACTATCAGCAGAATAAAGAAGCAGTCTGCGGCATAATAAAACAGAAACTTCACATATAACAGATAAGGGCGGATATTCTCCGCCTTTTTTATTAACAGAAAGGGGCAAAAAATGAATAATGAAGTTGTAAATTACTATGAAAACTACCGTGAAGAAGACAGGATAACCACAAATAACGCAAGACGTATAGAATTCCTTACTACGGTAAACAGATTCGATGCACTTTTCAGCGGCAGACTTGATATACTTGACTGCGCCGCAGGTACAGGTGCGTATGCCTTCTATCTTGCAGATAAAGGTCACCGTCTGACAGCAACAGATATTACTCCCCGACACATTATATATATAGACGAGAAACTGAAAAATAAACCATATTCCATGCAGACCCGTGTACTTGATGCAACAGATATGACCTGTTTTGCTGATGATTCTTTCGATATTGTCCTTAATATGGGACCTTTCTATCACCTGACAAGCGAAGAGAGCAGAACCCGATGCTTTGAGGAGTCACTGAGAGTGCTCAAAAAAGGCGGCTATCTGGCGACAGCATATATCCCAAGACTTTACCTGAACCAGATGATAGCAATGGCTGATGATAAATACCTTGACAGCCAGCTCCTCGGTCAAATAAGAGATACAGGCATACTAAAGCACGATGATCCCAAGTGTTTCTGGACAGACACTTATTATTCCTCTGCCGACGAAATGCAGAAACTGTACGAAAAATACAGTCTTGAAGTCGTTGACCATTTCGCACAGGACGGTATGTCACCGCTTTTCCATAACACGGTCGATGAATGGAACGATGCGCAGTTCCACACATGGCTCGGGTATCATTTGTCGGTATGCACTGAGAGCTCAATAATAGACATGAGCAATCATGTGCTCATAATCGGACGAAAATAACAAAAAGCGCCTGAAAGCAGCTTTTCCTGCTCTCAGGCGCTTTTCATATATTTTTATCAGCTGTTTGCAGCTATCTTCTTCACCGATGTGCTTATTGCAGCACCGCTGTACTTTACCCTGCGCACAAGAAGTGCGAGAACGACCATAGCTGCCGCGAACGAAAGCTGTATCATATAGCACTGCATTACGCTGTCAAAGCTGTACGGCTCAGTCTCGGCGATCATTGAATTTGCCTTTACGTACCAGTATGCAGGAAGGAATCTCGAAATAGCGATCACATTGTCGCCAAGCATACTTGCGGGGATAAATACTCCGCACAGGAAACACATTCCAAGACCGATCACCTGAGTGATAAGATTGAGCACATTCTGTTTCGGCTCAAAGCAGGATACCAGTACAGCTATCGCTGCAACTACGAGCGAGAAGATAAAGCTGTTTAATACTGCCAGCCACGCCCTGCCTGAATACATCTCCTTATTAAGGAACGCTCCTACCACCATGAGGAACAGCCATACCGTCATTACGAATGCCACACTGCCCAGACAGAGCTGCATGGAGTATGATGTATTCTTTATGCATGAACAGTTTGTGCGGAAACGCAGATCCTTTCGGTTCATAACGACGAGCACCTGACATATAACAACGAATACTGCCGATATGAGTATATATGGCATGAACAGGAAGTAGGACGAGAATGCAACGCTGAAATGTTCATTTCCCTCGTCATTGCCCCTGAACATATCTACTTCGCTTTCCTGAGTAAGTACGTTCTCTGCGGAGGCAACTGCTTCGCTGAGCGGCTTGCCCATAGCAAGATATGCCTTCACGGAGCTTGTATACTGCTCAAGGAACTGATTTATATACACGATAGAGAAACTCTCGTCTATATGATAGCTGCCAAAGAGATCGGCTGTCTCCCCATTGCCAAGCTTCTCCGCATAGCCCTCGTTGATAATAAGAGCATAATCAACTCTGCCGTAATAAAGTGCATCAATGATGACATCTTTGTCGTCTTCCAGATGTTTCAGGTTGTTGTTTTTTCCGATAAGCTCTATAAGCGCATGGCTTTCGGGAGTATCGTCCCTGTCAAATACGCATATATCCAGCTTTGTGACTTCAAATTTGTTTTCCTTAGTGGAAGAACTCGATGCAAAAATTGAGATCACAACAAAAACTATGATATATACCAGTGCGGAAGGCAGCCATCTCCTTGTGACCTTCATCATTGCCTTAAATACTTGCATACTTCTTCCTCCTTGACGTAATAAATCCGAGAACGATGAAAATTACTGATATTCCGCACATCGTGGCGATCTTTGTCAGATAGCGGTCATAATTCTCGTAAAGATTGAGACAGTAGAAGCAGTCCGAGATAACAGCCGCAGGATTTACATTGTTGAACCACGGCAGCTTCTCAGAGATAATTCCCTTCATATTGCCTGCCATAAGTCCGCTGCAGAACAGCAGGAACATTGTTACCGACATGAGCACAGCTGTCTTAGCCTTTTCACTGAGTCTGTTTACCGAGCCTAAAAAGAAACCGAATGAAACGCCTGTAATGCCGCCGAGTATAGCTGACGGATACACGAGCCAAAGTCTGTCGCCGAAATCTACCTTCAGAACAAATGCAAGGAATGTCACACAGCATACCATGCATACAGTCTGCATGATGATGCTTCCTGTGATGCAGGCGAGTATATTAAGGGACTTCGGTACGGGAGAGCAGTTGTTCCTTGCACCGTGAGGTGAAAGGTTAGCCTGATTCTGCATTGTTATATGCATACCCGTAATACAGCCGAACATTGCTACCATAGCGATGAGATTATAGAAATACTGGATATATACATCGGGATTTCCCTGTGTAAGCGGTATCTCTCTGCACGAAGCGGCAGTCTCTTCCGTGAGCACCGCGATGACCTCCTGAGCCTTCTCGGGAGCTTCCTTTACTGCTTCCATAGCTATGCTCTCACGGACAGAATACTGCTCAATAAAGAATTTGAGCATGGTCTCCTGTATGTCTTTTTCCTTAACGGTAAGGCGCAGCTTATCCTCAAGGAAGATTATGCCCTCCACATCGCCGTTTTCAAGGAGCTTTTCAGCCTTATCCTTATCAACAAAGCTCGCTTTCAGGAACGGCTGCTCGGAGCTTTCCATGCCTTCGATGACCTGTCTGAATGCGGGATTTTCCTTTACCTCAACTATCGCAACGGGTATCGAGCTGAATTTATCATGCTTTTCGTAGATGCTGCCGAATGCGATCTTGAAGAATGTGCCGAGAACTATTGGAAAGAGTATGAGCCATATGATAAGGTCTTTGTTGCGCAGACCGTTTTTCAGCTCATATTTAAGAATATGCAGGAACATAATCAATCCTCCTTATCTCTGAGAGCTGTACCCGTTATTTCAAGGAATACATCGTTGAGAGTGGGCAGCTCTGTGTAAACTCTGCCGAAGCTGAGTTCGTTCTTTTGCAGCACATCGAGCACTCTCAGCAGATTATGCTTGCCGCCCGAGCAGTATACCGTGAGCTTTCCGTTTTCAAAACCGGTATCATAGATATGATCAAGCGAAGCGATCTGTTTCCGAACCTTATCAGGCAGATCAAGTATCTCGATAGTGATAGTCTCGGTATTCTTTATCATGCGCTTCAGCTCGTCCTTAGTGCCCTCAGCAGCCTTCTTGCCCTTGTCCATGATAGCGATGCGGGTGCATATCTGCTCGACCTCCTCCATGTAGTGTGAGGTGTATATTATAGTCGCACCGTTTCTGTTGAGATCCTGTATGCCTTCAAGGATACGGTTTCGGCTCTGAGGGTCAACAGCTACTGTCGGCTCGTCAAGGATTATCAGCTTTGGCTTGTGAGCTATTCCGCAGGCAATGTTCAGTCTGCGGAGAAGTCCTCCCGATAGCTTTTTGGGGTGGAACTTTGTGAAGTCTTCAAGTCCAACGAACTTTATCGCCTCATCAACGTACTGTCTGCGCTTTTCCTTATCCTTTATGTAAAGTCCGCAGAAATAATCTATATTCTCGTATACCGAAAGCTCGTCAAATACCGCAACGTTCTGCATTATAATGCCGATATCTTTTTTTATGTCGTAGCTCACGGGAGTCATTTCCCTGCCGAATATCTCGATCCTTCCCTTGTCAAATGAAAGAAGTGACAACAGACAGTTTATAGTGGTCGTCTTGCCCGAGCCGTTTGGTCCGAGAAGTCCGAATATCTCTCCCTGCTTTATTTCGAGGTCAAAGTGATCCAGTGCGATAAGATCACCGTATCTTTTTACAAGATCATTTATTTTTACAACAGTATCAGTCATTGCTGAACCCTCCTTATGTTTTTCACTGTCATTATTATACCCCATACAAAAATGTTTTTGTAGTGTCTCGTGTCAGTTTCTGATATGACATTTGTCACATTTTTCCATACTTGCAAAAGATGACGACCTGTGTTATAATAAAGTATATCGTAATTTTACTGAGCTTGGTCTCAGGTCAGAAAAGGGGAATGAAAAATGGACAAGAATGTATTTATTGAAAAATTCACCGGCAAACTTCCTAAAGACATCAAAGCCGCAACTCCACAGCAGCTCCACAGTGCTCTCGGCGAAACAGTCATGGAGCTTTTTGCAGACAAATGGAATGAGAGCAGACAGCAGCATCTCTCCAAACGCCGCGCAGCATACCTCTCGATGGAGTTCCTCGTGGGACGCGCAGTCTACAATGATCTGCTTGTCCTTGGAATATACGACGAGGTGGAGCAGGCTTTCTCAGAGCTGGGTCTTGACCTTTCTTCCCTTGAGGAGATAGAAGATGCTGCCCTCGGAAACGGCGGTCTCGGCAGACTTGCTGCCTGCTTCCTTGACGGTCTTGCAACACAGAACTACAGCGCAATGGGCTATTCTCTCAGATATGAATACGGTATTTTCCGTCAGAAGCTGGTTGACGGCTGGCAG